>JAAYQY010000353.1 GCA_012519125.1 Spirochaetales bacterium | reverse complement strand
GGGTCTCCTCGATCAGGGAGTGCTTTGCCCAGATAGAGGAGAAGCTCGGTCCCATCGATGTGCTGGTCAACAATGCGGGCATGGGAAACCCAATTCCGGCGGAGGAAATTACCGAAGAAGACTGGGATTGGATGATGGACCTCAATCTGAAAGGAACCTTCTTCTGCTGCCAGGAAGCAGGGAAACGGATGCTACAGCGGGGAAAAGGAAGAATTGTCAACATCTCAAGTCAGGCAAGCGTCGTTGCCATTCCTCATGAAGCTGTCTACTGTGCTTCCAAGGGAGGGGTGAACATGCTGACCAAGACGCTTGCGGTGGAGTGGTCCGGCAGGGGAGTGACGATAAACGCTGTAGGGCCGACCTTTGTCCACACCCCTGGAACAGCAGAGCGGCTGGATGATCCGGTTTTCCTCTCCAAAGTCTTGGCGAACATCCCCAGAGGAAGGGTGGCAACCATAGAGGATGTTGCTTCTGCTGTACTCTATCTGGCAAGCGATCATGCGGACATGGTTACCGGAACCCTTCTGCTCGTAGATGGCGGTTGGACTGCACTCTGATATGAAGAGTTGGTAAAGATGCAGCTGCCGCTCTTGAGTTGGCATGGTCTTGGGACTACCATCAGACTATGATTTATCTTGTTGAAGACAACCAAGGAATACGGGAGACCATCAAGGCCTATTTGGAACTTGCCGACTATGTCGTCGAGGAGTTCGGCCAGGTTGCGAACGTTGTGGAGAGCCTTGTCTACAAGCAGCCGGAGTTGGTAATCCTGGACATCATGCTTCCCGATGGCAACGGGTTTGAGCTTGCCAAGCAGATTCGTCAGCACAACCCGGCCATTCCCTTTCTCTTCCTTACCGCCCGTGAGGCAGAAAGTGACAGGATTACCGGCCTTGAGCTGGGCGGTGAGGATTACATTGTCAAGCCGTTCAGTCCCCGCGAGTTGGTCCTGCGTGTGCAGGCCATTCTGCGGCGTGTGCAGAAGAGCCAGAAAGGGGAGGAAGAGGGAAAGCGGTACAAGCTTGGGGAACACACCATGGTGCTTGACGAGCACAAGCATGAGGTGAGCGTTGATGCACAACATGTATCGCTTACCGCCTTGGAATGGAAGATGCTCTTTTTCCTCTCCTCGAACGCCAAGACACTCATCACGCGCCAACGCCTGCTCGGGGAGTGTCTGGGGTATGTGCATGATGGATCGGACCGCACCATCAATACCCATATGAAAAATTTGCGCTCGAAACTGGGAAATGCCGAGTGGATAAAAACGGTGCGCGGTTTCGGTTATTCTTTCTCGGGTGAGAGGGAGAAACCGTAACATGCCCATACGATTGTCGCTCACCAAACTCAATCTTCTTTTGGTTATTTCCAGTTTTCTTCTTTTCATTCTCTTGCTTGCAATACTGCTTGCCTTCGGCCTTGATGGGTTGATGGAGTCATGGCACGAGCAGGAACTGACCAGTCTCAACCGATACATCACCACACGCTTGGAAGAGGTCGGGCAAAGCAATGGTCCTGTTACGGAAGAGACGTTGCAACAAGCTTTTGAAGGGCTTCCGTACAGCCCGACCTATCTGACTGTCACCGATGCACTGGGGCGGGTGCTCTATACCTATCGGAAGGCAGAACGTGGTATGGGAAGGGCGAGAGGACTGCAGATGGGGCTTTCAGAGCCAGAACACTGGCAAACGGTTCTTGCCTCAGACGGCAGCATTGTGTTCCGTTTTTCCACCCACCTTCCTACCTTCACAGAAATGGAAGGGATTGGATATTTGCTTTCCGCTGCGTGGCAAGTCTTGCTCATTTCATTTCTCATAGCATTCCTCGCAGCGGTTGTGCTTGCTTTTTTTGTGCTCTACCCCTTGAAAAGGCAGAGTGAAAAGTTGGCTTCAGCACTGGAGCGTATTGCCAATGGTAAGCGTGATGTATCATTTCCCGAGCAAAAAGTACTTGAATTCGAGACCATTGCCGAGGCTTCCCTGGTTTTGCAGCATACGCTTTCAAAAGAGGAAACACTGCGCGCCCAATGGACTGCTGACATCGCCCATGATCTGAGAACTCCTGTTACGGTGCTGAAAGGACAGCTGGAGGCCATCGCAGATGGGGTCTTCACAGCAGATGCAAAACGACTTGATTTATTGTTGCGCGAGACAGCAAGACTTGAGAATCTGATCAACAGCCTCTCATTGCTGACAAGATTGGAAAGCCCCAATTTCAAGCCAGAGGTACAGCGCATCAGTCTTACGGATTTGCTTAAGCAAACCCAAGCTCGCTTTGAAGCTGAAGCAGCGAAACGTGCAATGGTAGTCTCGATTCCCACCAAACAAGCATTCGTGGTTGCTGATGCTGCACTGCTGACCCGGTCTTTGGACAACCTCATCTCCAACGCAATTCGGTATGGAGAGGCAAACAGTACCATCGCCATTACGTTTGAAGCCGATGGACAAAAGAACGGAGCTTGGCTTTGCATTGAGAATGAGGGGCATATCGATCAAGCGTTTCTTCCTCATGTCTTCGATCGTCTCAGCCGTTCTGAGCATGCCCGCTCAACCGAAGGAAGCGGGCTTGGTCTTGCCATTGTGAAGGCGATTGTTGAGGCCCACTACTGGACCATTGCGGCAGAGAGCAACAAAACCACCCGATTCATCATTCGCTTTACCTAATCTTTACCCAGCGTTGAAACAGCCTCAATGCTAGGGTGCGACTATTCAGTCAGAAACAACAAACCAATTGACTGGAGGTCAAGATGAACAAGAAACGTATCGTAATCGTAGCCGTGGTCCTTATCGTAAGTATTGCTGCACTCAGTGCAGCCCCCAGACAGGGAAGAGCCGCAGCAGCTCCCGCACAGGGCAGGATGGCAGCAGCTCCCGTACAGGGCAGGATGGCAGCAGCCCCTATGATGCAGAATGCACAGGCTGTACAGCAGAAGCAGATGGTGCAGGCTCGGGTGCTTCAGGATGAGATGCTTGCTTCCGTACCTGCAGAACTGCAGGAACTGATAGCGGCAAGAAGGGTGGAAGCCGAGAAGAGACAAGCTGAGAATCAGGCTGACAGGGTTGGGTATGGCAGGACAAACAGCCAGAGACCAAACAGGAATTGGTAACGGGTTTTGCGTGTGAGTGAGGGGGCCGAAAGGCCCTCTTTTTTCGATACTGGGGAATTCTGAGCAGACTCCTTGTACTTGCCATAGGTGATTTGATGTATGAGTGGTATGATATGAGAGACAAAGGAGGAATGTACGGTAAAAACCCTCATTATCTATGCTACCAAACACGGAACAACGAGAACGTGCGTGGAGATGCTTGCCTCTCAACTAGCAGGAGAGGTGATGATGCTTGATCTCAAGGATCAGAAGACCATTGATATGGAACCGTATGAAACGGTAGTGCTCGGCGGAGCTATTCATGCAGGTCGACTCGATGGCAAGATTCGCAGTTTCTCTTTGGAGCACAAAGACCAGCTGTTGAAAAAGAAGCTTGGCCTGTTCATCTGTGGAATGGAAGAGAAGGAAGAAGAGATTTCCAAGCAATTGGCACTCAACTACCCGGAAGATCTGCTCTCGCATGCAGTGGTAAAGACCAGCTTCGGAGGCCAGCTCCTGTTCTCACGTATGGCTCCGTTTACCCGCTGGCTTATGCAAAAGATGAGCAAGAGCAAAGAGGACATCAAAAAGATTCGTACCAATGCAATCAATGAGTTTGCCCAGGCTCTTGCTCACTGACAAAGCAGCGCATCAGATGCTCATACGCAGGATGGATATCCTGCGTGTTGACCAGAACCACCAACTGTTCGCTTGATCGGGTGATGCCGACATGGACTAAGTTCTTGAGAATCTCATCCTGTTCAGCCTTTTCATAACCAGAAAGATTGCTCGGTTGACGAGTCAAACAGAGCAGAACCAAAGGAAACTCCACCCCCTTTGCCGAATGGATTGTGCTAAGACGTATTCCCTGTTCTTCAGTAAAGGAGAACGAGGGACAGAGCATCTCATTGATTTCCATGCCCGATTGTTTCACCTGCTGAAGGATGGCAGGAAAGTCCTGCTTGCTGGGAGTGAGAATGCAGATGTTCTCAAGCTCATAAGAGAGTACTGTGCGATAGAAGGTGAGTTGTCTGACCAACTCATCCAGAACATGCTTTCTGCTCTTGCAGGGTATCAGATTCGGTGGTGGACCATCCCTGAAGGCTGAAGGAAGTGTTCTTTGCCCGCAATAGCGTTGATCGAGTTGTTCGATGGGAATTGTGTTGCGATGATTGGTCAAAAGGCGATAGCTTTGTCTGCCTATCACGATTCCACTTTGCGAGAGTGGAAGTCCTTTCAGGTATAGCCTTTGTTGTGCATCACAGCTGAGCATCATCGATTTTCGTGTCAGTTTTTTCAGAACGGAGAGAGCTGCCCTGCCAAGGTCCTGCACTTCATCTACGAACAGGTTGTCAAACATGAGTGACGATACACGCTCTCTTTCCAGATGCTCCAAGAGGCGAACAGCTACACTGGTGAAGCTGTATCTGCCCAATGTTCTCATCTGCTGCAGCACCTCATGCTTGATTGCATAGATTGCCTTGCGCTGCTGTTTGCCCAATCTGCGTTTCAGCCCTTGCCGTACCACCTTCGATTCGAGATACTCTTCTTCGCTGATAGAGTGCCGAAAGATGAACTGTTCGATCTCTTGCTCAAGCAACCAAAGTGGAATCGATTCGGTTGCAAAAGGAGTGAGCAGATTTTTCAAGAGTTCACCATCGAGCTCGGAGGCAGGTTCGAAGTGCTGTAAAAGGGAGAGGAGAAGGGCATCAACGGTCATGATGGTATGGTCTGTTTGGCAATCGGAAAGCAGGTTGCTCAGGTACTGGTTGTATTTGACCAAGGTTCGAGTATAGGTCACCAAAAGGCAGCGTCTCTGGGGATACTGTGAAAGACAGTTCTGGTACGCTTTCATCAGCACCAACGTCTTTCCACTTCCAGCACCTCCTCGGATAATGCTGTCTTTTTCAAAGGACAACTTCTCAAGCACTGAGCGTTGTTCGGCCGTAAGGCGGATGGCCTGGCTCTCATACTGATGCCGGGTTCTTGTGCACACGGCAAAGCTGCGGAGGGCCTGTACATAGCTGCCGATCTCTTTCTGTTCAGTCAGTTGCTGTTGTTTCTCCCTGACACTGCACTTCAGGGCAAACATTTGGCCTCTCAGTTCATCGATTTTCTCTTGGGACTTCTCCTGGGCC
>JAAYQY010000352.1 GCA_012519125.1 Spirochaetales bacterium | reverse complement strand
TAATAAAGAGCATCCTGCCCGTGCGGGCAGGATGAACAATCGGTCTAGTGACTGCTGCTTATGGTGAAGGAGAGCCGGTGCACCCCACTTCGAACCCGGTAGCGCTCAAGCGTATCCGGTCCACAGGTAGCCGTACCCACCCCCCGTACCGCAGCATCGAGGTAGAGATGGTTCACCGAATCGGCAACCAATTGATCAGCATGCAGTTTCTCCCACAATTCCTGCAACGAATACTTGTGCAAGGCGAAGGAGAAGAGATCGGAAGAACGCAACCGTACGCCCCCGGTGTCACCATCGAAGAGGTCGAGCCTCCTGAGTTGGGTGCGCTCACCATGGTCCTGCGGAACGATGTAGGGCTCATAGAGCTCATCGACATGGGCGTAGTAGTCGCCCATTGCAGAACCATCCTTACGATCGGGATAGTTCTCTCCAGGCCCCAAGCCGAACCAACGGCAGGACGACCATGTTTTGTCCAGATCACACTTCAAGCCCACACGAGGATACTCTTTTACTTGGTCATTGAGGATGATATTGACGCTGTAATAGAGCTTGTCGGATGAGAACACCCAGTGCTGGCGGAAAGAGCCAAGCTCAACGTTGGCAGGGGTGAGGATGCGATGCTCACTGCACAGCTGGCCCTCTTCCAGATGGAGGTCAACCAGCTTCAGGGCAACCGCATCAAGCTGATGCTCGAGCCAGGGCCCGAACGCCTTGTTTTCGTGATAGAAGGCATACTCGGGTCGGCCTTTGTTTGCCTGCAGTGTCTTCAGCCCATCATTTTCGGTGGGGCAGCGCATCAGGCTTATGGTCAACGGAGAAGCGAGCAGCTCACGCTGGCCGACAAACTTCAGGCTACCCAGCAGGCCATCGGCTGTGATGGTTGCCTCATACGCCTCAGTCTCAAGGTGATAGCTTCCATCCTTCTGTTTCTCAAGGTACGCCTGGGGAATCGGGAAGGCTTGTTTTGGGGCACTACTGAGGGAGAACTCATCCCATGCGACCAGATGTCCGGCTTCAGCCCAAGGGGTAGCCTCCTTCAAGCTGCTCTCAAAGCGGATGAAGGTCTGTGCTTGGCACATCATGAGCTGCAGCTCTGGTTGCACTATCAGCGGAAGAACAATTTCCGTTGAGGCTCCGCTTTCAAGCAAGGGAAGAGCAATTTCACCTTCCAGACTGTCTGCCTCCCCTTCACTGAAGATCACATAGCGCAGGACAAGGTTCTCCAGTGTTGAGAAGTCCATTGCATTGGTCAAAAGGAAGCGGCCGCTTGCGGGGTGCTCGCTTTTGATATGAATGGGTTGCTGAGCCTTCAGACACTCTGCCATTGCAGGCTTCGGCCTTCTGTCAGGGAGCACCAACCCATTGAGACAGAAATCAAAGTCAGTGGGTTTGTCACCAAAGTCGCCTCCATAACGCCAAGCATTTCCCCCTTCTTTGGTGCTGACTGCCGCATGATTCAACCCTACCGGTTTTCCCTGCTCATCGACGGCGATACCCTGCTCAACCCAATCCCAGATGAACCCGCCTTGGATACCACGGGAGGAGCGGATGGTCCGCCAATAATCACCCAGACTTCCGTTGGAGTTGCCCATCGCATGGCTGTATTCGCACATGATGAGGGGCCGACCATCCTCGTTTGCTTCGGTACTGTGGTCCCACGCTTCGATAAGGGAGATGGGCGGATACATGGGAGCGATGATATCGGTGGCGAACTTGCCACGCTTGAGAGAGTCGAGGGTATGGGAGCCCTGGCCCCATTCTGGGCGGTTCGCCCCTT
>JAAYQY010000351.1 GCA_012519125.1 Spirochaetales bacterium | reverse complement strand
GCAATGAGAAAACCTCAGCGGCAATCCATAGCTGGAATGGAAGCTTTTGGTGTGCCTGGAATGTGTTGCAGGTATGACAAGATACATCTACAGGGCCTGCATCATGATCAGATCTTCCCCATCTTCGCGTACCAATGCAAAGCCAAGCCGCGTATAGAGAGAGCAGGCAGGATTCTCTTTCTGCACCGAAAGTGAAACATTCCGATAGCCAGATTCAGAAAGTGTTTGCAGCATTGCTCTTATCAAGAGGGTACCCAGCCCTTGGTTGCGATGTTCACCCAACACAGAGATGGAAAGTTCGGGAATGTCATCTGCAACATGGCCATATCCTTGAGGAAGCAGCCTTGTCCATACGGCACCTACCAAAAGAGAGCCGTGTTCTGCAACCAGGCAGTGATCCCCAGGACGGGAAAAGTCTTTCCAGTACTAGCTGAGCATCGGCAACTCTGCAAGAGAAGGATCGAGGGGAGGACTACCCGGTTTCTGGTAGACCGCATTCAACAGGAACAATCTGAGTTGTTCTTGCTCCTCTGCAAGAAGGGGCCTGATGAGATACGGTTGTTTCATAGGGTCTGCCCGTAGACAAAGCGTGCAATATCGGCGACAAGCCCCAGATCGAGGTCCTTGGAAAAGGGAAGCTGGATGGAACCTTTTCCTGTCGTGTACCCCTCGAGACGAGCAGAGAAGTGTGTGAGCACGTCCTGTCCTACATGCAGTGTCACATGGTGTACATGCACGCTGAAGTGCAGCAGATTGCCTTCTTTGTAGTAGGTGGGCATCCCCCAGGACATGCGCTCTTCCACCTCTCCCATCGAGGTGAGAATGCACTGGTGCAATGCATGCAGTGTTGGCCTGTACACTTCCTGCTGTACTTCGATATACGCTTCAATAGTCTCTTGGCGAACCGTGCAGCTATGACTCTGATTCATCTTGGAAAAACTTCGATTACAGGTGGGGCATGTCCACATAGTTTCACTCCTAGCGTTCGGCATGGGTAAGACCCATGTTCACGATGCTTCCTTCGTAGGGAACACCATCAAAGGTAGCGTACACCTTCATCCGGCCCTTGCCAAACTCTTTCTTGAGATCGAAAGGGACTTCCCCATAGGAGCCATCCTGGCCTGGGACTTTTCTGATGACTGCGTCAAAGCTGGACATGCTTCACTCCCCCCTTCTTTTCCAACCATCCTAGACTGCATGATAAGGAAATTCTCACTGTCTTGCACAGAGAATCGATAATTGTGCATGCCATGATCCGTGAATGTGGGCAGCCTTCCCACATGGCTACAGAATCTTCGTGTGCTGCAGAGTCAGGAACTGGATACAACAAACCCTGAAGCACCATGGATGCCAAGATTGAACTACTTCAGGAGTATCGGCCAGCTCACAACAACACGGCCCCACGGGTCGCCGGATTTCCTGTGGTATGTTTTTATCACAAATTCATACCTCAGCAGGCATCAATTTCGAGCGAAGAGACGAAGCCTTGTATTGGAATGAACGTGCCTATCGGTGTTCCAGCCAGGATTCCTTCGTCAGAAGACTCGTATGTCCTGTCCGTTTCTCACCCATCAGCGGTACATCAAGGCCCTCTGTCGTTCTGAAATAGGTGAAACCGCACTTCTGTTGGACACGCTTCGACTTGATATTTCCCTCATAGTACCCGCACCAGATGGCCCGCATACCCAGGTCCTCGAAACCGTGACGGATCATCTCTTTTGCCGCTTCAGGAATGAGGCCAAGTCCCCAGAAAGGCTTGCCGATCCAGTATCCGAGTTCACACTCATCATCCCTGTCCGTCATATCCGTATGTCCGTTCAGCTTCAGTTCTATCGCGCCAATGGCTTTTCCATCTGTTTTCAAGCACACTGCGTACGCTTGGGGAGCGGAAAGGACATGCTTGATGACAAATCTGCTCTGCTCAACATCCGTATGTGCCGGCCATCCGGCTATCGGCCCGATGGCACTATCCTTGGCATACTCAAATAAGCTCTCTGCATCGCTCTCTTGCCACGGACGAAGGATCAATCGTGCAGTTTCCAATACCATATCCAGAGTCCTCCTTTGAGGATTTTTGCTTCAGCGCGACAACAGCACAATCGTCTCAACGATAGTTTCGTTATTCAACTGAATGAAAACCATTGTGTTGCTATTCCCCATTCT
>JAAYQY010000350.1 GCA_012519125.1 Spirochaetales bacterium | reverse complement strand
TACCAAAGAAGCGGATTGGAGCTCAGACGCTTTTTCAATACCAGCGGACTACTTTACCGATCAATGGAGCTGAAAAACAAACTCGGCAGCCTTTCAGAAGATGAAATGCTGGAGCTGCTCGCTCGTGATGGAATGTTGGTGAAACGGCCTCTCCTGGTTACAGAGACGTCGGTGTTGGTCGGTTTTGATGAGAAGAAGTGGGACGCAGTCCTCAGATGAGGTTGCACACCATGATGGCCAGATCCTGATAGGAACCATCTTTGTATTTGAAGCCATGTGAGATGGTGCCGATAGGTACAAAGCCGAACTTCTCATATAAGCGGATGGCCCATTGGTTGGAAGCGACCACCTCAAGTTCCACCTGCTCAAAGCCTGCCAACCGGGCCTGTTCCAGCATGAGGCCGAAGAGCAGCGATCCTACACCCCGGTTCGCATGGGTAGGTGCCACCGAAATGGCGCACTGACCACGGTGACGGATTTTCTGATTCGTTGACACCGGCAGGCAGTCGGACAAACCCACCAGCTTCTCCTCAGCAAAAGCACCGAGCATGATACGGTTTGCAGACGCTTCTGTTGCCTTCAGAAACGCTGTTTCATCGTCAAGGGAAATGTTCCACTCCTCGGGATACCGAGCCAAAAAGGGAGAGGATGCATACATGCTCCCGACGAAGTCGATGACCACCGAAGCATCTTTTGGCTCCAGGGAACGAATAGTGATGACCAGCCCGTCCTGCAAACGATGCTCACTTTGCGCTCTTTTCATGAGAGGAGCATAGCAACTCTTGTTTTTATGTGCAAGAAGAAGACAAAACTCCGAAGTTTCCTTCCTTCCAACTATAGCTAGATCAGTAGCAGCACCTCTTGCTGGGCATAGATGACCAGATACGCTACCACTACGACCAACAGGGAGATGATGAAGCCGTGCGCCATGGCCGCACCCCCTGATGTTCTCAAGTCGGCCAGGCTTGTCTTCAGCCCAATGGCAGCCAAGGCAGTGACCATGAGGAACTTGCTCAGGGTTTTCAGCAAAGCTGACAACTCCTGGGGGATGATGCCCAGGCTGTTGAGCCCTGCCATTGCCAGAAACAGGAGGATGAAGTAGGGGATGCTGGATTGCACGTGTCCCTTTTGGTTTCTCCCTGCGCCCTGCATACGCATGTGTATCGCACCAAAGATGAGCACGGTTGGGATGATGGCCAGCGTTCGGGTGAGTTTTACCATCACTGCATAGTCACCGGCAGCCTCGCTGAACCCGTACCCGGCGGCAACCACCGAGGATGTGTCGTTGACCGCCGTCCCTGCCCAAAGACCGTATGCCGTATCGCTCATGCCCAATGCATGACCCATCAGGGGGAAGATGAGGATCATGACCATGTCGAAGAGGAAGGTTGCACCCATGGCGAATGCGATGTCCCTGTCCTCTGCATCAATGACCGGAGCGATGGCTGCGATGGCAGAGCCACCGCAGATTCCGGTGCCGGCACTGATCAGGTTGCTCATCTTCCAATTGAGATGCAGGGCCTTGCCCACAAAGTGGCCGATACCGAAACAGGTTGCCAAGGTAAAGAGCATGATCATGAGCGACCTTCCCCCGACCTGCATGATGGTTGTGATATCCAAGCTGGCTCCCAGCAGGACAATGGCTAGCTTGAGCAAGCGTTTTGAGGCGAAGCCGATGCCTTGCTGCAGTATCTTGCCCGGCTGTCTGATGGTATGCAGCACCATTCCCAGAAAGAGTGCAATGACCGAGGCGCTGATGATGCCGAAGGGAATAAAGTGTGCAAGCCAGGTACCAATAAATGCGAGAGTGAGCGCAAGCGAAAGACCGGGCAGATAGGGGAGGGGTGAAAGACGTTTCAACATAGCGGCATCCTTGGTTCCTTGATTTTTATTGGTGATGCTACTACGATTGATCAATAATTACCAATGAAACTTTTCTATTAATTGATTACAGAAAGTTATTGAAGGAGGCTGTTGATGGATACCCGCATCTCAACATTTC
>JAAYQY010000349.1 GCA_012519125.1 Spirochaetales bacterium | reverse complement strand
GAGCGTAGAAAGATAGTTTGCGGCTTCAGTGGGGACTTGTCCACTGCCTTGCTGTGCCGTTACCTGAATGGTTCTGATTGTAAAGTGGGGAACAGAGCGCAGGATGAACAGCAGCAGCAGTACAAGCAGAGGGAGCAGCAAAAGGGCCATCTTGGCCTTGATGCCCATCCTTCTCATGAGCGTTCCCCCTCATCGGGAAACAGGATGGCCTTGCGCTGTCCCTCATCCAGCGAACTTTTCTGCAAGGGCATCTTGCCACTGCTTATCAACAGAATCCTATAGAGGATCGAACAGGAGGTAAGCACAATGAACAGGTTTGTTCCCCCTTGGCTGAAGAAGGGCAAGGGAATCCCGGTTGGGGGAAGCAAGGCGGTCACCACCCCCAGATTGAGGATGGCCTGGAAGAGAATCATGCTCGTAAGGCCGAAAGCTGTAAGACTGAGGAAGCGGTCACGATCGCGCATCCTTGCTGCTGCATTGTACCCAAGGATTGCCAGCATGGCGAAAAGCACCAGAATGAACGAACACCCAATCAGCCCGATCTCCTCACAAATGGAGGCAAAGATGAAGTCACTCTGGACTTCCGGAAGCAATCCCAGCTTGTAGGTACCGTTGCCCAACCCCACACCGAAGAGCCCGCCCTTCTGGATGGCCTTCAGGGAGGTGGTGACTTGGTAGTTCATGCCCACCGGATCCAGGGAAGGAAACAGGAACGATACGATGCGCTTGACCCGATAGGACTGGGAGAACATCCCCACCAGGGCGGGAGGAACGAGGAACGCGAACATGATGAGAAGCGTGGAGATCTTCAGCCCGCTGGCAAGCAAAAGGGCGAAAGAGATTGCCAAAAAGAGGGCAGCAGATGAGTAGTCCCGCTGCAGGAAAATCAAAAGAGTCATCCCTAGGCTCACCAGAAACGGAAGCAAAAAGCGTCGCAGAAGCGACTGGTTGGTTCGGTCAAAGCGAAAATAATAGGCATAGAAGAGCACCAGGGCCAGTTTGGCAAACTCTGATGGCTGGAGAGAAGGAAGCGGACCAATCTGGAGCCATCGCCTGGACCCCAGACGTTCTTGGCCGAAGGGGGTGAAGAGGGTCATGAGCAACAAAAGCAAGGAAACCAGCAGAATGGGATAGCTGAAAGCCTTGAGCAAGGAGATGGGGATGAACCGTATGATGACAAAGACAACCACCGCAAGGGCAACGAACATCAGCTGGCGAGTCAAAAAGTAGTGATGAGGAAGATTGTGGATGAGCGCCTCGTTGTAGGATGCGCTGTACAGCATGATCAAGCCCAAGCTGGTGATGAGCAACACGACACAGAGGAAGGTGAAGGGGCTGAAGTCCCCCCCTACTTCGACGAGGGTCTCTTCCTGATGCTGATAATCATCGAATTCCCTGCGTATATCCATGGCCATCACCGTGTAAGCAGCAAGGATGCTGCCCCAAACAACCAGGAAACCAGCATGAAGGAGAGGACAATATGCGTCTCCTTCACGCCTTTCAATTCATAGGCATGATGCAAGGGGGCGATGGTGAACACCTTCTTCCCAAACTTCCGGATGGAGATGATCTGGATGAGGCTGGTTGCCAACTCCACCAGAAACAAGCCGCTTGCAACAAAAAGGGCAACCTCAGCTTTGAGCAGGAGTGCACTGATGGCAAGATACCCGCCCAAGGCATGGCTCCCACAGTCTCCCATGAAGTACTTGGCAGGGCGCCGGTTGAACCAGAGAAAGGCAATGATGGCTCCAAGCAGGGCTGTGGAAGAGGGCATCGAGCGCAGATTCGAGAGAAAAATGACCAGAAGCAGCATCGGCAGGCTT
>JAAYQY010000348.1 GCA_012519125.1 Spirochaetales bacterium | reverse complement strand
AGGGCCCTTTCCCTCATGGAGGAGAAAGGGTATTTGGAAGGGCTGTTCACCCAGAACATCGATATGCTGCATGCCAAGGCAGGAAGCAAGAGATGCTATGAGGTGCACGGTAGTGCAAAGCATCACCACTGCACTCATTGCAATGCTTATTACAGCTATGAGCAGATAGCCCCGATCGTGCGTTCTGGAGAAGTGCCTGTATGCACCCAGTGCAAATCGGTGATAAAGCCTGACATCGTGTTCTATGGTGAGAACCTTGACTCCATGATTCTGTTCCGCGCCTATGAGATGTTCAGCCACACCGATCTCTGTCTGGTGCTCGGATCCTCATTGGTTGTGCAGCCCGCAGCATCATTCCCGTCCCATGCCTTGCAACATGGAGCTCCTCTTGTCATCGTGAATGCACAGAAAACTGGGTATGATAATGCAGCAACCTTACATTTTTCTGATCTGAATCAGTTTGGGGAAGCGCTCTCTTCCTATTTGGATACACTTGAGACAAGAAAGCATCACGTTTGAAATACATGCCTATCGAGAAGCAAACGAGGCGTATAATCCTACTCCCTTGATTTCTTTATCCATTGTGAGTATAGTTTGATTACCTCGATGGAGTGATCCAAAGGGGGTGTTTCGGTTTCGACTGGCGTTAGATCAGGCCAGTGGCTGCAAGCGGAGCGCCAACTCCTTAAACTAGCAAAACATTTAACTGCCAAAAAAGAAGACGAAGTCTCCTTCGACGCAGAATACGCTTTCGCTGCCTAACAGCACGATAACGTACAGGCCCGTTTTCTGCCGCTCTTAAGATACGGATACCTGTAAAAACAGGGGCTTACCCAACCCAGGGCCTATGGGGGGAGGGAACACTAAAGTAGGATACGAAGGATGGACGTCTTGCCGGTGAACCTAACGTCCTTCGGAAATTTTGATCACCAGCTAAGCTTGTAGACGTCCCTGGGTGGCACGTTAGGACGGGGGTTCGAATCCCCCCACCTCCAAAACACCGAAACCGGATTGCTCATTAAAGGGTAGTCCGGTTTTTTTGGGCGACATCCTCAAGTTGGGGAGAAAGGATTCATATGCTACTACCTGTTTTGGCCGTGATAGTCGGTCTTGTTGTTTTGGTTATCAGCTCAGACCGGTTCATCGATGGTGCAGCGTCAACTGCACGATATTTCGGCATGCCATCACTGCTTATCGGTATGGTCATTGTAGGATTTGGCACCAGTGCTCCGGAAATCGTGGTTTCGACACTCTCTGCCATGCAAGGCAATTCCGGGCTTGCCCTGGGTAATGCCTATGGTTCCAACATTGCCAATATTGCCTTGATTCTAGGAGTTACGGCACTCATCAATCCTGTGCAGGTAAGTTCCAATATCCTTCGCAAGGAACTTCCGATCCTTACCCTCATCACGCTTATCTCTGTTGCCCTTATTTGGGATCTTGAACTCTCCCTGTTTGATGCAGGTGTTTTACTTGTGTTCTTGGGGACCTTGATGGTCTGGTCAATTTACCAAGGCTTGCGAACAAAAGACGACGCACTCTCACTGGAGGTTGATGAAGCTGTACCCCAGCCAATCTCTCTCAAGCGAGGAATACTGTATCTGATATTTGGACTTGCTTTCCTCATCATCAGTTCTCGCATCCTTGTTTGGGGAGCTGTAGAAATTGCACAATTCTT
>JAAYQY010000347.1 GCA_012519125.1 Spirochaetales bacterium | reverse complement strand
GTTTTTTCTGTCTACATTGCTTGTTCAATACTCGGTGATCAGAACATACCGGGCTTTCTCGTCCTCTTCAATGTGCGGGAAGCGGGGAAGGTTCTCAAAAAAGCGGTTGTCGATGTTGTCATCGTTGACCGCACTCACCTCGCCGATCAACACCTTGCCCGTCCCTTTCTTCGCATAGAAGCGGTGATACATTCCCTGTACAAGGGTGATGCTCATTCCCGGGTGCAAAATGACAGGTTCACCGGCCTCAAAGACATGGCGCGTACCGTCGATGCTCACGGTAACCGGAGTATCGAGCTTATGTTCTTCGGCGTTGCTGTTCCACAGTTCAACCACCAAGTCTCCACCACCACGATTGATGATGTCCTCCATCTTCGACCAGTGGAAGTGAATGGGGGTTTCCTGCTCCTCGTCAGAGATGAGCAGCTTCTCCGCATACGGCTTGGGGTAGGTCTTCTTGTCGTGCTGGTTTCCATTGCGGATGGTCAGGACAACCAGACCCCGATGGGCAAAGTCGTCACAACCGAAGTCGGTGATATCCCAACCAAGCATGTTGTCCTTGATCTCCCGGCTGCTCTCCTTTTTCTCCTCCCAGATTTCCGGAGTCCAGTAGGCAAATTGCGGTATCTTAAAGTTGTGACTGTCAATGAAGCTGATGGCCTCGTCGATGAGGCGGTTGATTTCCGATCGTTTCATGCTGTTCCCCCTATGGTAGTCTCACCTCCATGATACCCCGCCACTTGTGCCAACTCAACAGATACTTGTGCTTGCCAATGCCACATTTCTTGACTGTAGGCGATATGCGTGTATACTGAAACTTCCCATACTCACCATGGATAGAAGACAGCCGACATCGATGGACACAAACTCGGTTTTCCTCGCTTTCAAGTACGTAGGATGCATTATCCTCCTGCTGGTGGGTCTGTATGTCCCGCTGCAGGCACTGCCGGAACCATCAGTCAGCATCCGTCAGCAGGTGAGTCTGGACAGCAATGTGATGTATGGGAACGTACTTGCCTCAAGCACCCTGCTCACCACATCCGTTGATGACCTCAGTCTTACCATCGGGTTGAGAGTACTGGAAGACCTTAGGGATGTGACCGTGCAGGC
The DNA here is from genome assembly GCA_012519125.1 of Spirochaetales bacterium. Classification (GTDB taxonomy): domain Bacteria; phylum Spirochaetota; class Spirochaetia; order Sphaerochaetales; family Sphaerochaetaceae; genus Sphaerochaeta. The sequence continues at coordinate 817 of JAAYQY010000347.1, read as the reverse complement.
AGCGTATGCACTTCCCTCCTCCTTGACGTTGACCAGAGGAGCTATGGAAGCTGCGGCGCATGTGGGATGGGGCCTTGCCGATAGCAGCCATATGGATGGCGTACTCGCGTATGCTCAACAACTGGATGTCGGGACCATGGTGTCAGCCAATCTGGCCTTGGGTATCCAGGCACATGCCTCTCTGATTCCTTCACTGGAGGAACCGCTGTTCAATCTTCTTCCCTATCTTCGGTTGAGTCTTTCCGTTGCACCGATCGATAAACTATTCCTCACCACGACACTCTCCACCACCACGCTCTTTGAATACAGCGCCCAATGCTGGGCTCCGGTGGTTGGCATTGATGCTGCCTATCGATTCACCAATGCTGTGTTGGTTGGCTTCAGTGCTTTTGTACGATTTTCGGATATCCATCCGGAGACGGTGCTCATCCTTTCCCAGGAGGTAGGCGTATATGTCATACTCCAAAGCTAGGTTTGGCATCATCATGCTGCTGTTGCCTCTGTTGGCAGGGTGTGCTCCGCTAGATCTTGCGAACATTGAAAGTGATGCTCCTTCAGCCAGTTTTGACGAGCCTGTCGGCAGTGCAAGCAGCTCCTTCTCCTTCTTGGTCTTCAGTGATCTGCATTTCGGAAGGGAAAACAGCGGAGTCTACTGGAAGCATGAGGTTGTCCTTGATTGGCTGGACAGCTATCCCACCACCTTGGAATTCGCCTTGAACCTTGGGGATATGACCAGCGATTCGCGTGAAATTGAGTATCGGATGGCGGCTGACTTCCTGCTGGAACTTACCAATCGCTCTATACCCACCCACTCGTT
>JAAYQY010000346.1 GCA_012519125.1 Spirochaetales bacterium | reverse complement strand
TGGACTTGCCGCAACCAGATTCTCCAACAATACCCAGTGTTTCTCCCGGGTACACATCAAAGGAGATGCCGTCAACAGCCCTGATGGCACCCACCTGACGTTGCAAGAACGATCCGCTGGTGATGGGGAAGTGCTGCTTCAGATCCCTGACTTCCAAAAGGGGTTTCTTTGTTGTGCTCATGTTGCCTTCTCCTCTACGTTTGCCTCTGCAAGTGCCTTTGCTTTGGTTGCTTCGTCGGCATAGAGCCAACAAGCCACCTCGTGCCCTTTGCCCAAATCCTTTATCGGCGGGTAGGCATGGCGGCACACTTCCATTGCCTTGTGGCAACGGGGGTGGAAGGGACAGCAAGGGGGCAAGTCGATGACGTTTGGCGGCTGACCTTCGATGGAGAAGAGGCGATTGCCTTTCTTGGTGGTATCCATACGGGGAACACTCTTGATGAGGCCCTCGGTATAGGGATGGCTTGGCCTTGCATAGAGGTCCTCAGTGAGGGCCTTCTCCACCACGCGTCCGGCGTACATGACGCAGACTTGGTCACACATGCCCGCCACCACCCCAAGATCGTGAGTGATGAGAATGACTGCAGTTCCCATTTTGGTGCTGAGCTTGTCGATCAGCTCCAGAATCTGGGCCTGGATGGTTACGTCCAAAGCCGTGGTCGGCTCATCGGCTACCAGGACCTGGGCGTTGCAAGAGAGGGCCATGGCGATCATGACTCGCTGACGCATACCGCCGGAGAACTGGTGGGGATAGCTTTGGATCCGCTTCTCTGCAGAGGGAATACCGACAAGCTTGAGCATGTCGATCGAGCGCTTGAGCGCTTCCTGCTTGGTAACATTCTTCTCATGCAGGCGGATGGTCTCCACCATCTGGGTGGAAATCTTGAGGAAGGGATTGAGGCTGGTCATCGGGTCCTGGAAGATCATGGAGATCTTGTTGCCCCGGATTTCGCGCATCTCTTTCTCGGTGAGCTTGAGGATGTCTTCACCCTCGAAAAGCACCTCACCGCCGACAATCTTGCCCGGAGGGGAGGGGATCAATCGCATGACCGAGAGGTTGGTTACGCTCTTGCCGCTTCCACTCTCGCCAACGATGCCGATGGTCTCGCCTTCGCGGACGGTGAATGAAACACCGTCGACGGCCTTGACGATACCGGCATCTGTCTTGAAATAGGTTTTCAGGTCCTTGACTTCGAGGACAACCTTTGCATTGGGATTCAGACTCATGTGTGTCCTCCTAGAGCTGGTTCTTGCTTTGTGGGTCGAACGCATCCCTCAAGCCGTCACCAAAGAAGTTCATGGCAAAGAGGAAGATGGTCATGGCGATAGCCGGGAAGATAAGCTTCCACGGATAGAGGGTCATGCCGTTCACGGCATCTCCAACCAAAGAACCCCACGATGCATACGGAGCCTGGACCCCGAGACCAAGGAAGGAGAGGAAGGACTCCTGCATGATGAATGCGGGAACCCTGAGTGTTGAATAGACAATGATGACCGAAAGGGAGTTGGGTACCATGTGACGGAAGATGATGCGACCTGTTGAAGCCCCCATGCTGCGTGCCGCTTCCACGTACTCACTGTTTTTCAGGCTCATGACCTGTCCACGAACCATACGGGCGACTGTCAGCCAGCTGACCATCGCCAAGGCAACGAAGAGGTTCATGATGTTACGACCGAAAATGGCCATGAAGATGATGGCCAGCAGCATGTACGGAAGACCATACATGATATCTACAAAGCGCATGAGGAAGAAGTCAATCTTGCCTCCTGCATAGCCTGCGATGGCTCCCAGTACG
>JAAYQY010000345.1 GCA_012519125.1 Spirochaetales bacterium | reverse complement strand
GGCCATTCGGCCGCCTCTCTTTGCATCAGACATTGTAGATGTGCTTGAACTCGTCGAAGAGGTCGCTGACCGCTTCCTTGCACTTGCCGCAGACCGTACCGTATTCGGTGATCTCCTGCAACTGATCCAGTGTTTTCGCCTGACCGGACTTCACCAGGTCTTCAATCTGGACGTCGGTAACACTCTTGCACTCACAGATGACCTTCGCCACATGTTTCTTGAAGGGATTATCCCTCCCTTGTTTCTCCAGATAGTCATCGATGGCTGCCCTGAGGGCCTTGTCACCGAGTACCGAACAGTGGAACTTGTGCTCAGGAAGCCCCCCAAGAGCGTCAGTGATCATGGCAGGGGTCAGGTTGTACGCCTCTTTGAGCGTCAACCCAATCGCCATCTCGCTCATCATGGATGTACTCGCAATTGCTGATGCACAACCATAGGTCAGCCATCTCAGATCTGCAATCTTGTCATCCTTGACCTGAATCATGATCTGCATCTGGTCGCCACAAGCCAAGGAACCGACATCGCCGACTCCATCAGCCTGAAAATCCTCACCCTCTTTCCAGGTATTCCTGGGATTCATAAAATGGTCCTTCACCACTGGAGTGTAGACCCATTGACTCATAAAGTTTGTCATCTTGTTGACATCTCCCTTAAGCGCTTGATGATCGGCGGCAGTTTCTCCAAAACATAGGCAACATCGTCGGCGGTATTGTACCTGCCGAAGCTGAAGCGAATGGAGCCGTGCGCCAGCTCAATATCCACCCCGGAGGCGAGAAGCACATAGCTGGGTTCAAGCGACCCACTGGCACAAGCGCTCCCGGTGGAAACCATGATTCCTTCCATATCAAGATAGAGCAAGATGGACTCGCCTTCCGCATGGGGGAAGGAGACATCCAGGGTTCCCGGCAGACAGTGTTGCTGGTTGCCGTTCACCACAACGTTGGGGATACGCTCCTCAATTCCCTTGCGCAGCATCTCCCTCAGTGACCAAAGCCTGTCATGCTCTGCTTGCAGGTCTGCCTTGGCCAGTTTTGCGGCTACCCCGATACCCACGATGCTAGCCGTATTGTAGGTACCAGCTCTTCTGCCACCCTCCTGATGCCCGCCATGGACAAGGGGGGTGAACGGGGCCTTGGTCTTCACTGCCAGGACCCCAATGCCTTTCGGCCCATAGAACTTATGTCCGGAAAGGCTCAGATAGTCGACACCCATCTTACGCATCGAGACCTCAATCTTGCCGATGGCCTGGGTGGCATCGGTGTGCACCAAGGCTCCGACGGCGTGAGAGAGTTCAGTGATCTCTTCAATGGGTTGGATCGTCCCAATCTCATTGTTCCCGGTCATGACCGACACCAGAGCAACGTCTTCGCCAAGCAAACGCTTGAATGTGGCGAGGTCGACTCTTCCGGTACTGTCCACAGGACACTCGTCGATCTTGTACCCTCTACTCTTGAGATACTTGACCGTCTCAATGATGGATGGGTGCTCGATCGTAGTGGTGATGATGCGATTGCGCTTCGAACCGAGGTCGATTTGCTCCCTGATGATGGAAAAAACTGTGTTGTTCGCTTCGCTTGCCCCACTGGTGAAAACCACCTCTTTCGCAGAGCAGTCGATCAGGGAGGCAATCGCTTGCCTGCTCTGTTCAATGGCCTGGGCGGATGCACGGCCAAGGCCATGCATGCTGGAAGCATTTCCGTACAGGATATGTGCTTCATGGACCGCTTCGATGACATCTTCATGCATCGGAGTAGTCGCATTGTTATCCAAATAAATAATGTGCTGTTCCATAGATACACCTCATAGACAACCATAGTTATACGGGGCCCCAAAGGTCAAGCCACGTACCGATTATGCCTGGAATGCTTTGTACAGGTGGTCGTCTGAGTCCTCTTGGGGACAGTTCTTGCTATGGATGAATTGAAGAATACGCCGTTTGGCAAAACGCAAGTGGTGACTTCTGGCCCAAGCGACGTAGCCGCAACTTTCAGGAAGATACGAAGCGAACATCGCCTTGAGATAGGTCATTTTCTTACAGCGTTCACAGCGGGTGAAACGCTCGGCATAGACTGTGCACTGTTTTGTTTTGGGATCGAAGAACTCGCACCAAGAGTCGAGGTCTATCACCAGTTTCTTGCCGTAGACGGCTTTCTCATGACAACACAGACCACACTTGGTACACTTCTCTTCCCAGCACTTACCCACGATAAGCCTCCTGGCTCAGCTCCTGCAAACGGGCCTGCACGGAAGCATGGACTGGAGGTAGTATGGAAAGAGCGGTTACACTGACATATCCATCACGGACGGCCTGGAAATCGGTATCCTGGGTGTTGCATCGCTGTACTGGAGAGACTCCCCCTTTGAGGGCAAGAACAACCGAGGTACCAAAGCGTACTGAGGAGGTGTCATAAAACCGAGTTTGTTCCTCTCGCTTCGTCTCTACCGCATCATGATAGTCCAAATAGCTCAATTGTGCACTTTTCCATTGTCCATTCCCGTCCCCGGGAACATTGATGTTGATGATGCACTCACTGCTGGTCAAGGGATAGAATTCGTCCAGATGGTCGATGACAAAGGCGGCGCTGCGTTCGAACGGAAAGGTTCCGTCGCTGCCGCGGGTACAACTGACGGCCATGGATCGCATGCCCGTCAACGCAGCTTCCCGTGCTGCTCCCACCGTACCTGAGTAGAGAATATCGGTGGAGATGTTGTATCCATGGTTGATACCACTGATGACCAAATCGGGAAGCGTATTGAAGATCTTTCCCTTGGAGGCGTAGAGGATGCAGTCCGCCGGTGTGCCGTTGCAATGGTAACGGTTCTTCCCATACTCGGTGATGATGATCTCTCCACGCAAGGTCATGGAGTGGCTGCTGGCGCTTCGCTCAGAAGTGGGGGCACAGATCCATATTGCATGACCTGCACGCACCAATGCTTCAGAGAGCGTTCTCAGCCCTTCGCTTTGGTATCCATCATCGTTGGTCAGCAGTATGTTCATCTATGTTCAGGAAACACTACCCTGGCAGCATCACTCCCCTCGTAAGTATACCAGCGGGGGTGAAAACCAAAGATGTGTTCATAATCCTCCAGACGGCTAATATAACTTGGAAGCGCCTGTTTACTCAAGAGGACCATGATATTGCCGCTGAACCCATTTGAGATCTGGACCGACCCCAGACACCCGTTGAGCTCTGAAGCTCGCTTGGTAAGCCAGTCAACTTCGGGGCAGGTGACCTCCAAGAGGTCTCTGAGCCCTGCCTGCACGCGGTTCATCAACTTCCCGTAGAGCAGTGCATCCTTTGCATTCAGCAAGGATGCTGCATCATTGGCCAAGTGGGACTCCATCAGCACATACTCACAGATATGGCGTGCTTCCTCATCGAGAGGCACAACTCTGGCAGTCAGTTCATTTTCAGGGAAATCACGCAAAAAGCCACCGCTCTTCAACTCTTTGAGTTTGGCAAAGGCTCGTTCGATGGCCCTTCGCTTGCTGGCAATCTCCTCACGCATGGCATTCGGGCTGATCTTGCTGTCTACAACAATGGCCACATGCTCTTCGTTGGCATCAGTGAACGGAAAGCCCAATTCCTTGTAGGTGACATGCTGCAGATCAAAGAAAAGCACCTTGCCCTTCTGGGTATTGAGCATGGTAAGCAGATCACTGATCTTGCACAGCTCGTTGTTGAAGGAAGTACACGCCTGATAGGAGATCCTGATCTGGCTGGTGAGACTCATATTCAATCCAAGCAGGGCATCAAGGGCGAGACAGGTGCCAAGACTGCAGGCAGTGCTTACCATCTGGTTGTCACCATACAAGAGGCTGCCCTCAACCGTGATGTTCAAGCCGGTAAACGAAACTCCCTCATTGGCAAGGATGGCAACGACGCCTTTGATATAGTTGCCCCAACGATCTTCCTTCCGGAACTTGATATTACCGAGAGAGAAGCGTTTTCGATCATTCAAGGTGGCATTGGTAAGCCGAACCAATTGATCATCACGGTAGGACACAGCAACATAGAGCGCAGAAGAGTCAGATCCAACAAGGGACCACCCTTTGCACGCGTCTGCATAACTGCCCAGCAAGGTGCAAGTACCCGGCACCTGTGCTATGACCAGCGGAGTCTCGCCGTACTCCTTGCTGTGTTGTTTGATAACGTTATCCATGCCCCAACCTAATTTTTATGGGTCAATTCTAGGATACTTGTCGGCATAATGCAACAAAAAACCTTTTTTTGTAGAGTTCAGCAACGACGCATCTTCCCACAGAATCGATAGATGCACATCAGAAGGTTTGAAAACCTTATAAAAAAACCACCATCGCTGGTGGTTTTTGCAAGCTCATTATTTTTCCAAACCGTATCGCTTCTTGAAGCGCTCGATACGTCCAGCGGTATCGACCATCTTCTGGGTTCCAGTGAAGAAGGGGTGACAAGCAGAGCAAATGTCGAGCTCGAGACTCTTTGCAGTGGTCTTGGTCTTGATCACGTTGCCACAGGAGCAGCGGACTTCAATCAGTTCATAGCGGGGGTGTATTCCGTCTTTCATTTCAGTTCCTCCGAGAATATGTGTTCTGCTGGCTGTACGCAGCAGAAAAACTTCTGTACTTCACTTGGTCCTAGTATGCCGCAGAGCCCGAAGGAATACCGGTATTGATCGAACGCAAGAACGCCTCATTATCCTTTGTCTTCCGAATTTTGTCAATGAGGAATGGAGTCATCTCTTGGTCGTCCATATCATTGACTGCATTACGGGTGAGCCAGATACGAGCAGCTTCATCAGGGGGCAGCAACAGATCCTCACGCCGGGTTCCGCTCTTCTTGATATTGATTGCGGGCCAGAGACGCTTGTCTGCAAGTCTGCGGTCGAGAATGATTTCGTTGTTTCCGGTTCCCTTGAACTCTTCAAAGATAACCTCGTCCATCCTCGATCCAGTCTCAATCAGACCAGTTGCAATGATGGTAAGACTTCCTCCAAATTCAATGTTTCGGGCAGCACCAAAGAAGCGCTTGGGCTTGTGCAGTGCGTTGGAGTCAACACCACCACTGAGAATTTTTCCGCTGGCGGGGACCGTTTGGTTATATGCGCGGGCAAGACGGGTGATGGAGTCCAGCAGGATGACAACATCCTTCTTGTGCTCAACCAGGCGCTTAGCCTTTTCTATGACCATCTCTGCTACCTGTACGTGACGACTTGCCTGCTCATCAAAGGTAGAAGCAATAACCTCCCCGTTTACATGCCTACGCATGTCCGTCACTTCCTCAGGACGCTCGTCGACAAGAAGCACCATCAACACCACTTCAGGGTGGTTGGTACTGATCGAATTTGCAATTTTCTGCAAAAGTACCGTCTTACCAGTACGGGGAGGGGCGACGATCAACGATCGCTGACCCTTTCCGATCGGACAGAACATGTCGATGATACGGGCAGACATATCCTCTTCGAGTGTTTCCAGGCGAAGTCTCTGATCGGGGAAAAGCGGGGTAAGGCTGTCAAACGGTACCCGCATCTTTGCCACAATGGGCTCGTCCCCGTTTACCTTCAGGATCTTGAGGATGGCAAAGAACCGTTCATTCTCCCGCGGAGTCCTGATCTGTCCATAGACGACATCACCTGTTTTCAGATAGAGACTCTTGATTTGGGCAGGAGAGACATAGACGTCCTCAAGACCTGAGAGATAACTGTTGAAGGGGGAACGAAGGAATCCGAATCCGTCCGGAAGGATTTCCAACGTACCCGTTCCTACGATGACCCCACCGGCTGTGGTGTGTATTCGCAAGATCTCTGCAACGATTTCCTGCTTACGCAGATCAAGGATCGTATCGGCTTGCATACCGCGCTCGATGCCTACTTTCCTCAATTCGTCGATGGAAAGATTGGTATAGTGCTCAAGCTGGAGAACTGGAGCCTCAGGGTGCTCCTCGATATTCAGATCAAGGGAGGTGTCTTCCACCTGGTTTTGGCGCATGGGACGGTTTGACCCGAAGCTCTGGCTTTTCTGGAAAGAGCTCTTGGCATGGCCACGATTGGGTTGGTTGTTACGGTTGTTGCGGTTGTTGAATTGGGGGTTCTTGCGAAACTGGTTCTGGTTTCTTGGCGGTTGCTGGTCGTTGTCGCGATTTCTCTGGGAGGAATCAGTGGGCTCTGGATGCGCTTCACGCTTCTCAACCACAGGCTTCTCTTCAACCGAAAGATCCAGTTGAGGTTGCTCGGAGCTGGCTGCTTCACTCTCTGTGCGTTTTGCAGTGGTTCCTTTCTTGGGGCGGCCTCTGCGTTTTTTCTGCTCGGAATCTTCCTGCTGTTCAGTGACAGCTTCGTGAACCTGAGGCTCAGCTTCGCGTGCTTGGGTTTCGGTTTCTGAAGCTTTGGTTGCAACAGGACTCTTTTTTCTGGTGATG
>JAAYQY010000344.1 GCA_012519125.1 Spirochaetales bacterium | reverse complement strand
TGTGGCCGGGAGGTGTACATGCAGGTACAACTGACCGCCATCATTATTCTGTTGGTCTTTTCTGCAATCTTCAGTGCCACGGAAACAGCTTTCACCTCCCTCTCCTTCGTACAGCTCAAGATCTTGGAGAACCGAAAGAGCCGCGCAAGCAGGCTTGCCTATCGGCTCAGCCAGCGGCGTGAGGAACTCATCACCACCGTCTTGGTCGGAAACAATGTGGTGAACATTTCCGTCTCCTCCTTGGTTACGACGTTTGCAATTGAGTTCTTTTCAAGCCAGGCCATCGGGTATGCCACCGGTATCCTTACCTTGGTCATCCTGATCTTCGGGGAGATCACCCCCAAGCAGCTGGCCCTTACCCACAACATGAAGATTGCTGTCTTCATGGCCTATCCCATGCGCTTTCTCACCACCATTCTCTTTCCGGTCATCTGGGCGCTGAGGCATTTTTCCGCCCTCATCACCCGCCTCTTCTCCTCTCATGCCGACCCTACCATTACCACCGAAGGGGTGATGCATATGGTTGATGCGGCAGAGAATGTGGGCTTGGTGGACCAATATGAGTCAGATCTCATGCAGCGGGCCATCCACTTCAGCGAGACGCAGGTGAGAACCATCATGACCCACCGGACCAACGTCTTCTGCGTCAGTGACGAGCTGACCATCCGGGATGCCTTCCCCTCCATCGTACGCTCGGGCTACAGCCGCATCCCGATCTTCCACGGAACTCCGGAAAACATCATCGGCATTGTGTTGGTGCGCGACATCCTCAAGGCCCAACTGGAAAAGCGGATGGACAAGATGCTCTCCTCAATCCAACGCGAACCGATGTTCGTCCCCGAGCAGATGCACCTCGACGACGTCTTCTACCTCTTCAAGAAGGCAAAACTGCAACAGGCGATCGTCTTGGATGAGTATGGTGGCTTCAGCGGGGTGGTGACCATGGAGGATGTGGCCGAGCAGCTCTTCGGTGAACTCTATGATGAGCATGAACGCCGCTTTCCCGACCGCATTGTGGAGCGTGAACAGAAGCCGGGAACCTTCCTCGTAATGGCCGATACACCCTTCCAGCAGATGGTCGATGAACTGGACTTGATGGTGGATGAGCACAGGGGGAGAACCTCCACGGTGGCAGCCTATCTGCTTGACCTCATCGGGGACATTCCCAGTGAAGGGGAAGTGGTGCAGTCTCCACTGGGAACCTTCAGAATCATCTCCATGAAGGGAAACAGGATGGAAGCTGTGGAATTTTCCCCAACCATTGATGATGGAACCCTCTAGGAAGAGCTTGTCGGCGTTGACTGATTAGGGATGCAAAGGTATGATTGCTCCCATGAGCAAATACCCCTTCCAGGAAATAGAAACCAAGTGGCAAGCCTACTGGGAAAAGCACCAGAGCTTTGCAGTGACCGAGGATGAGAACGTACCCGCTGATAAGCGTGTGTACGTATTGGATATGTTCCCCTATCCCTCCGGGGCGGGCTTGCATGTGGGACACCCTGAAGGGTATACGGCCACCGACATCTACTGCCGGTTCCTCCGTATGAACGGCTACAACGTACTGCACCCGATGGGCTTCGACTCCTTCGGGCTCCCTGCCGAAAACTATGCGATCAAGACGGGTACCCACCCCAGGGCCACCACCGAAAAAAATATCGAAAACTTCCGCAAGCAGATCAAGAGCTTGGGCTTCAGCTATGACTGGAACCGGGAAGTTTCCACCCACAGCAGCGACTACTACCGCTGGACCCAATGGATCTTCCTCCAGCTTTTCAAGAAAGGCCTAGCCTATGAGTCCCATACCCCGATCAACTGGTGCGACCAGTGCAAGACCGGTCTGGCCAACGAGGAAGTGAAAGAAGGCAAATGTGAGCGCTGCGGGACCACCGTGGTGCGCAAGAACATCCGCCAGTGGGTGCTCAAGATCACCGAATATGCGGACAAGCTGCTCTCCGACCTGGATAGTGTCGATTGGCCGGAGTCTGTAAAGAGTATGCAACGCAACTGGATCGGCCGCAGCGAAGGAGCTTCAGTCCTTTTCCCTGTAGATGGCCTTGATGAGCAGCTCGAAGTCTATACCACTCGAGCCGATACGCTCTTCGGTGCTACCTACATGGTAGTAGCCCCAGAACATCCGCTGGTTGCCAAACTGACCACCGAAAGCCAGAAAGAGGCAGTCGAGGCCTACCTTGAGGCAAGCGCCCGCAAGAGCGACCTCGAGCGCACTGACCTTGCCAAGGATAAGAGCGGCGTCTTCAGTGGCAGCTATGCGATCAACCCGGTGAACAACAAGAAGATTCCCATCTGGATTGCCGACTATGTCTTGATCAGCTACGGAACCGGTGCCATCATGGCAGTCCCTGCCCATGACACCCGTGACTGGGAGTTTGCCAAGAAATTCAACCTGCCCATCATCGAAGTCCTCAAGAGTGAGGTCGATGTCCAGCAGGAAGCGTGGACCGAGGATGGCATTCACGTAAACAGCTCCTTCCTTGATGGTCTGAACAAGGATGATGCCATTGCGGCCATGCTGGCCTGGCTTGAAGAACAAAAGCTCGGAAAGAAGGCAATCAATTACAAGCTCAGGGACTGGATTTTCAGCCGCCAGCGGTACTGGGGAGAACCCATCCCCTTGGTACACTGCCCCACCTGCGGCACGGTTGCTGTTCCCGAAGAAGAGCTTCCGCTGCTGCTTCCCGAAGTAACCAGTTACGAACCCAGCGGCACCGGAGAAAGTCCGCTTGCAAAGATTGACAGCTGGGTGAACACCACCTGCCCGGTTTGCGGCGGCAAAGCCAAGCGTGAGACCAACACGATGCCCCAGTGGGCAGGTTCCTGCTGGTACTATCTGCGCTACCTCGACCCGAACAACACCAAAGAGTTCGTCTCCAAGGAGAAGGAGCAGTACTGGATGCCCGTCGACCTCTATGTGGGTGGTGCAGAACATGCGGTGCTCCACCTCTTGTATGCACGGTTCTGGCACAAGGTTTTGTTTGACCTTGGGGTGGTCTCCACCAGTGAGCCGTTCAAGCGCCTGGTCAACCAGGGCATGATCACCAGCTACGCATACCAGCGAAAGGACAAGAGCCTCGTTCCCACCGATATGGTCGAAGAGACCTCCACCGATGTGTTTGTTGAGAAGGCAACGGGTGAACAGCTTGAGCGTGTCGTGGCGAAGATGTCCAAGAGTTTGAAGAACGTCATCAACCCCGACGAGATCATCACCGAATACGGGGCTGACTCGATGCGAATGTATGAGATGTTCATGGGTCCTCTGGAAGTCTCCAAGCCCTGGGCAACCACCGGCCTGATCGGTGTCTACCGCTTCCTCGACCGTATCTGGAGGCTCTACGACGAGCGGCCGATCACTGATGAGCCGTTGGTTGATGAGTTGGAGAGGACACTGCACAAGACCATAAAGAAGGTGACTAACGATACCAACACCCTCAACTTCAACACCGCCATCAGTCAGATGATGGTATTGGTCAACGAGTTGTACAAGATCGACAACTTCCCCAGAGAAGTGGCTGAGACGCTGGTCAAGTTGCTCTCTCCCTATGTTCCCCACCTCGCTGAGGAGCTCTGGGAGCGGTTGGGGCATACGGGCAGCCTGGGCACAGTAGCCTGGCCTGAGTACCAGGAAGAACTGACCTTCGATACCCAGATTGAAATGGTCTTCCAGGTCAACGGAAAGGTTCGCTCCAAGGCAACCGTTGCCAAGGGAATAACCAAGGAGAATGCCCTGGCCTTGGCCAAGGAAGATGAGAAGATGCAAAGCTGGCTTGCAGGAAAGACCATCGTCAAGGAGATTGTGGTACCTGACAAGTTGGTGAACATCGTCGTTCGCTAACAACATACCCAAGGGGAGGCCTTCGAGCCTCCCTCTTTTACTCCTCCAGCACGAGATGGATGGTCAGGCTGCTCTGCATTCCTTGCATTTGGCTCAGGGAACGAGCAAGTCGGGCATACAACCTTCCCACCCTCACCTGTTCATGAACAATTCCTCCCACCCGATATTCAAAAGGAAGATCTGCTGCGAATCGTATCCCCTGTTCATCCTCAAGTTGATACGAAACTGCCTGAGCTCCTTGGGAGAGCGCGGTATGGTCCAAGAACAACCTTCCGACACCCCGATGCTTTGCATGAAGGGTAAGGTCACAGATAGGGATGCGAGTCTGATCTGCTGCTTCCTCATCGTCAAGAGATTGCACTTCTATCACGACATTGATGGAGGCTGTCTCAAGAATGATGGCAGGAAAGAGTGAGGATAAGCGAATGCAAAGAAAGAGAATGCAAAACAAACCCGAACGTACTATTCGGGCAGAAGGAGAGGCCATTCTGAAGCTAGAGTACAATCCTGTTTTGCATTCCATATGCTATGACAAACAGTACTGTAGTGTATAAACCTATGTCAAGAGTGAAGGATGTTACCCTCAGGTGTTTCTCATTGCTCCGGTATTTTATTCCGAACAATTCACTGTAAAAGACTAGTCATTTCTTTAATATGTTACATATTATGAATATTTACTATTCTTACCAATCTTATGACACATCAAAGCCTAACCCAAAACCTTTGCCAATCCACCTTTGGAGGTCTCTCGGTAGAGGGAGGGCAGTGCCTGCCCTGTTTCCCGCATGACTTCAATGGCATTGTCAAACGATACCTTGTGCCTTCCATCCCCAAGCAGGGCGTAGGTGCAGTGGTCAAGCGAGCGCATGGTAGCAAGGGCATTGCGTTCGATACAGGGAATCTGAACCAGACCGCGCATCGGATCGCACGTAAGTCCTAGATGATGCTCAAGGCCCATCTCTGCAGCATACTCAATTTGATGGATCGTCCCACCGAGCAGATGGGTTGCGGCAGCACCTGCCATGGCACAAGCCACCCCGATCTCCCCTTGGCATCCTACCTCAGCTCCGCTGATGGAACCATTGGTCTTCACCACGTTGCCAATGATGCCGGCTGTCAGAAGAGAACGAAGAATCTTGATCCTGGGGAATTTGTACTGTCTGGCAAGATAGTACAGTACCCCGGGAAGCACACCGCAGCTGCCGCAGGTTGGAGCGGTGACGATTCTCCCTCCCCCTGCGTTCTCCTCACTGACAGCCAGTGCATAGCTGAGAGCAAGTGCGGTATTTCCCAACGGCCCATTGAAGTCACTCGCCTTGGAGTTGTACTGGCTTGCCTTGCGGGCAAGCTTCAAGCCCCCGGGGAGCACTCCCTCTGCGTTGAGCCCATTCTCAACAGCTTCGCTCATCACTGTCCAGACTTCATCCATATAGGTGAGAATCTGGGGATCTTCAAACTGCAGGGCAAACTCCCAAAACTGCAAACCTTCCTCAGAACAATAGTCGAGAATCTGGCGCATCCTGGAGTACTCTTTCGGGTAGACTTCCAGATTCTGTGCAGCCTCTTCCCCTTCAACAACAATCTTACCCCCACCCACACTATAGTAGGTCTGCTCATGTTGGATTGCTCCCTCTGCATCAAAAGACCTGATCGTCAATGCGTTGGGATGGAAGGGTTTTTCAATCTCAGGATACCAGATGATTTCCACTTCCTTTTGTTGGGAAGCAAAAACCTCTCTCAGCGCTTTGTCGGTAAGGTGACCCTTTCCGGTAGCCGCAAGACTTCCGTACAAATCAGCCTCATAGCGATCTGCCTGAGTGAACGTAAAAAGAAAATGGGTTGCCGCAGCTCGGGGCCCCATGGTATGACTGCTGGAGGGACCGTATCCGATCCTATAGAGTTCTCGAAGGGATTCCATACCTTTGACTGTATCGGTTTATGGGCAAAATGGGAAGCTGGTATTACCACAGCGGAGCCTTTGCAAGGCTGCTCAGATACCGCCGCTCAGTCAAGTCTGCATAGAGGGTGAGGCAGAGGGAACGCTCACGGTTCCACCACCGCTGCAGGCCTCCCCTCACCTGGAGGTCCACTGCTTCACCCCACTGGCTCCAAAAGGCTTGTTGTGCATTTCGCTCAGGAACCCAGTATCCTTCGGGAAGATCGGAAAGCGTAACGGGCAGCATCTGCAGTACAGTCATCGTACTCTGTGCAAACTCTCCATTGAGCAGCGAAACCATGAGCGCATTGCCATCAACCAAAGAGGCATCACCCACCAACGAGGCAAGAAGGTTTCCTTGCAGGTTCTCAACCGCCTCATGATTCTTCTCATAGGAATTGAGAAGCAAATCTGCAAGGCTTCCGTTCTCTTCACAGAGTGAGATGCTGTTTTCACTTCCTGGATGGCAGAATCCGGCGACAGGGTGGAGAGAAGAGAGCGGATAGGCAGCAATGACTGTCATCTTACCCCTGGCAACCGATAGCTTCACCCGCGTTGTTCCTGGAAGCAGATAGCGTTTTTCAAGGCCCCCCTTGCCATCGGTATACACCAAGGTGTACCACAGCGGGTGGTGGCTTGCCTCATGCCAGGGATGCTTTTCTGAAAGAACGACCTCAATGGTACGCTCAGTAAGGATATGGGTCTCACACCCTGCAAGCAGGCAGAGCATGAGACAGACAATACAGACTCTCACACCCTAGAAGAGGTGGAGATATCCTGCTTGCTTCAACTGCTTGTGATAGACCTCTCTCCATACTTTGAGCATGGCCTGCACGCCCTCGCTTCGGTAGTCCTGGTAGGTCCAAGGCAAAATGGAAAAGGCCCCTGCTTGGTAGATCAGCGTCACCTCTGCATGAATACCGGAATGAAGCGGAATGCGATGAGCCCGAGCCTTGGTGGTTGCCAGAATGAGGGACGAGAGGCTAAGCAGTCCGGGATCGAGATTGCACGTTCGTCTTCCCTCCCTCTCCCAGTCTGTTTCAAGGGCATTGGTCCATTTCTTGATATCGGCAAGGGAGGAAGGGTCTACCAAGCGCTCGAAACAGAGATAAAGTCGCCAAGGCTTGGCACCCATCTCCTGGTCATAGTAGTCGGTGAACACGAACCTACTCGGTTCACTCATCGCCATGACCGGTCCGAACTCACTGACCAACTTCTCGGTGAGAGAGGAGAGAAGGGAGAGATCGGTGATAAGCAAGCCCATCACCAACAAGTTTGGCGTAAACGAGCGCTCAGTGCCCATCCTAGTGATTGGCGGTAAAGGTCCCCAGAACCCTGATCGAATGGCAGAGAGCCTTCAGCTCTTCCAATGCGGTCTCGAATGCCCCTGCATCCCCAAGCTCGGTCTCCACGAAGAACGAGTACTCCCAAGGTTTACCCGGAATGGGCCGGCTTTCCAGTTTCTTCATGTTCAGTCCGTGCTTGGTCAGAACAAGAAGTGCCTCGAAGAGGGAACCGGGCCTGTCGGGGACAGTGAAGTTCAGCGAAGCCCGGTTTACCGCAACGCTGGAGCGGTAGACGGCCGATCGTTCTTCACGGCAGATGATGTAGAAGCGGGTATAGTTTCGGCTGTTGCTCTCAATGCCCTCCTGCAGGATCTCCATCCCATGTACCTTCGCAGCGGGAGTGCCGGCAATAGCAGCTTTGGTCGGATCGCCAATCTGCTTGATATGGCCTACCGCTCCTGCGGTATCGAAGAAGGGAATAGCCTGGGCATGGGCCATCTCGTTCTGCAAGAACTGTGTGCATTGTGCCAAGCCTTGTGGATGCGAGTAGATCTCACGAATGTCTTCCTTCTTGGCTCCGGGAAGCGCAATGAGGTTGTGGATGATCCTGATCTGCTGCTCACCTACCACCTGGATGGCAGGATGACGATCGAGCAAATCAAGGTTCTCATAGAGGGTGCCTCCAAGGGTATTCTCCACCGGAATCATTCCGTAAGCAGCCTTGCCTTGCATCACAGCGTCGAAGACGGAGGCGAAGGAGGGACAGGGAAGAACCTGTGTCGATTCATCAAAGGCCCTGCGGATGGCAAGCTCACTGTAGGCACCCCGTTCTCCCTGGAAGGCAACAATGAGATCGGATGATGCAGAAACGGCAACCTTGGCATCAGGAAGGGAGGAAGCCTGCAGACGGGGAATCCGTTCAAGCGACTTTCCCACCACAGCACTGAGGGCCTGCAGGTCACGCATCAACTTCTCAAACTGGGATGGATAGAGGGACTGGGGGCCATCACTGTAGGCTTTTTCGGGGTTGTTGTGGACTTCCACAATCAGGCCTGATGCACCGCTTGCAATCAGGGCAAGGCTCATCGGGCTTACCATGTCACGCATACCGGTGGCATGGCTGGGATCACCGATGACGGGAAGATGGGTCATCTTCTGCACCACCGGGATGGCTGAGATATCAAGCGTATTGCGGGTGGCACGCTCATAGGTGCGGATACCTCGTTCGCAGAGCACCACCTGATCGGTGCCACTTGCCATCAGGTACTCAGCTGCCATCAGCCACTCCTCGATGGTAGCACACAAGCCGCGCTTGAGCAGGACAGGCATGCCGGTCTTTCCCACCGCTTTCAGCAGTTCGAAGTTCTGCATGTTCCTTGCACCAATCTGGAACATGTCGATGTATTTGGTCATCATCGGAGCGTCCGAGGGGTTCACGATCTCGGTGGTTACCGGCATGCCGTACGCCTCTCCGGCCTCTTTGAGATACTTTAGGCCTTCCTCTCCCAAGCCTTGGAAAGCATACGGGCTGGTACGGGGTTTGAAAGCTCCCCCACGCAGGACGACAGCCCCTGCCTCTCGAACTGATGCAGCAATGGTCATGATCTGTTCACGTGACTCTACGGCACAAGGACCTGCCATGATGGCAATCCTGTTTCCCCCGATCTTCACGTTGCCCACCGTTACGATGGTATCCTCTTTCTTCAACTCGCGTGAAGCTAGCTTGTAAGGCTTGCTGATGGGAACCACACTGGCTACCCCCTCAAGCATCTGTACCGCACGAATATCGATGGTACTCTGTCCCACCGCCCCGAAAAT
>JAAYQY010000343.1 GCA_012519125.1 Spirochaetales bacterium | reverse complement strand
TACATGCGCTGGGCATTCAGGTCAGGCCGGAAGGTTACCACTCTCCCATCAACAGTAGTATAGGCCTTCAGCCCTTCAAAACAGGTCTGGGCATACTGGAGAACTCCGGCGCTCTCACTAATGGATACATTCGCATCCTCTACGAGGGAACCTTCATCCCAGCTATTGTTTTTCCAGTAGGAAACATACCGTTTGTCGGTCTTGGTGTAGGTGAACCCAAGACTGCCCCAATCAATGTTCTTCTTTTCCATATCCCATTCCTTCGGCCAGATGCGACCCTCGAGCGACATATATTGGGAGCAATTGTACAACTTCATATACATTTCGTCTATTTATATGCAAGTTTTTTGCATAAAAACAAGGAAAAAGAGAAGCATTCCCGCTTCTCTCCGCCTCTTACAAACCTTAGTTTTTTGCTTCCAAACAATGAAGCATTACCTCATGCATGCAGTCTTTGTGGGCAAAATGCTCCTTCTGAGAGCACGTTGTACATCAGATCACAAACTCCGAAGCCAGACCCTCATCTCTTCGTCTTTTCCTCTGTTTCCCCATTGGAAATAGGGAATTGCCTTCAGCCTGACCTTGGATCTCTGCCGTTCCTTCATCGGTGCATAGAGGCTGTCGAGAGAGATGGTTTCCCTATATCCATCGAAAAGGATGCACGTAGCGGAAACCGATTGTATCGTTTCTTTCCCAAGCTCAAAAGACCCTTGTGGATCCAGCAGCAACTCCTGCAATTCCGGACCGTTGTCAAATTCTTCCAAGCAGTACACCAGCGGGCCACGCATCAGGGCTGCTTTTCCACAATACGCTTGTACCCTGCTATCAGCTTGGACAACTCTGACCGGCATTTCAAACAAAACTGCAACAGTATCGGAGGTTGTCCACATCCGATCGAGAACGATATAGCCTTCCTCCAGAGCGTATGTGTCATCCTTGATCCCATTTATGCGGATCTCCCAGCCATCACACCAACCTGGCTTTCGAAGCAAAAGAGAAAAACGTTGGGGTTCAGCCATCTCCAGGGAAAACCGGATATCCCCATCCCATGGATACGTGGTGGTTTGCCGGAGCAAGAACCTACTCCCTCCTACCATCAGGTCTACCTCAGACGCAATGTACTGGTGAACGTAGAGACGGGTGCCCGAGACGCTGTAGAGATAGCTCCCGATCGAACCGATCAAACGAGCAATGTTCGTTGGACAACATGCACAGTCGAACCACCCCACCCGATGCGTAAGGACATGCTCCATATCCTGTCTGTATGCTGTTATCTGTGGCTTGGTCTCCAATGGATTCACATAAAAATAGTTTTTCCCGTCCAAGGAGATACCACTCAGTGCCCCATTGTAGATCTCTTTCTCCACCATATCTGCATAGCGGCTGTCAGCATCGATGAGTGACATTCTCCATGCCCAAAACACCACCCCTATCGAAGCGCAGGTCTCGGTATATCCGCGATCAGGGGGGAGATCATAATCAACGGTGAAACGCTCCCCATGACTCTGGGAACCAATGCCCCCGGTTATATAGATACGTTTTTGTTCCAGATTATCCCAAAGCAGCTTCAGGGTTTCCCATAGCTCCGGCTCTCTGGTTCTCCGGTATTGGTCAGCAATCCCGGCATACAAATAGACTGCACGAACAGCATGGCCGGTTACCGTATCCATTTCCCGAATAGGTTTGTCGGCAATCAGGTAGTCAGAATCAAGCCATCTGGTTTTGGGCTTCTTTCCTTCTTTTGCGATACTCCCTGTACCATCCTTTTGGGGAACTCCCCTGATATTCATGAAGTAGTCCGCCAAATCCTTGTAGCGGTCATCTCCGGATGCATCTGCCAAACGATAGAGCGCCAATTCTATTTCCGGATGGCCGTCGTACGCATGAAGTTTCCCTTCCTCCACCCCAAATTCTTCGGTGATCAAATCGGCGTACCGGATCATGACATCCATCAGCTTCCGTTTGCCGGTAACCTGATAATATGCAACTGATGCCTCCATCAGATGCCCGGCGCAATACAGTTCATGCCCCATCGCAAGATCGGTCCACCGTTGCTCAATACCCTTGGCTGTATAGTAGGTATTCACATAGCCATTGCTGTGCTGGCTCTTTTCAATCAGCCTCACCAGTTCATCAATCGTGTTCTCCAACGCTTCGTTTGGAGAAAATACCAACGAATAGGCAGCAGCCTCAATCCATTTCGCAACGTCACTATCCTGAAAGATCGTCCCTTCAGGTACACCTTCCATTTCTCTTGCAGCAATCCTGAAATTTTCCACCGCATGACTCAAGGGAACATCTTTGGTGCGGTTGTTCAGGGTATCCCACTGATAGGGGATAATTGCGTGAGCCAGCAACCGATTCCTGTCTTCCCATAAGCCTGCAAGCAATTTCACGCTCTTGAGGTCCACGCCCGTATGTTTATTATTCATTATCACTTATCCTTTTATTCCACCCAAGGTCAAGCCGGAAATAAAAAATTTCTGGGCACTGAAGAACAACACTATCAACGGTAAGATCGTAAGCGTTGCTGCTGCCATGAGCACTCCCCATGGGGTGTAGTATGTAGAGATGAACGTCCTGATCCCTATGGCAAGCGTGAACTTCTCCCTATCGTTCAAAAACAGCAGAGGTCCCATGAAATCATTCCAGGTAAACATAAATTGGAATATTGCGACAACTGCCATCGCTGGTTTTGCCAAAGGAAATATGATTTTGACGATGATGAGCGGGTAATTTGCACCATCCATGAATGCAGCCTCATCAAAATCCCTGGGTATTGTCCTGAGAAACTGGCAAAGCATGAAAATGAAAAAGGCATTGCCAAAGAAGGCAGGAACAATCAAGGGGAAAAAGGTATTGATCTTGCCAAACCAGTTCCATTCAATAAACAGAGGTATCAATTGAACGTAGGCTGGAAGCATGAGCGTCCCGATACTCAGGGAGAACATGAGCTTTCTTCCCTTGAATTCAATCCGAGTGAGGCCGTATGCAATCATGAGGTTTGAAATCAGCGCCCCCAAAATATTGAACGTCACCACAAAGATGGTATTTGCATAGAATTTTGCAAAGGGTACCATGGTAAAGACCTCGGCATAATTCTGAAAACGTATCTTTTTCGGAAAGAAAATCAAAGGCAGTTTGAACATATCCTCAGTCGACATGAGGGAACTTCGGACCAACCAGAGCAGTGGGATCAGGCAGCATATTGCTCCTGATACCAGACAGAGATACGTGAGAACAACAGCACCAGTTCTTCTTGTCCTCATCATCGGTCCCCCTCATAGTATGTCCAGTGACAAGAAGTCTTGAAAATTACCAAGGAGATGAGAAGGGTCAGGATGAACAAGACCCATGCCATAGCGTTTGCAACACCCATCTTCCCGTATTTGAATGCATTATTGTAGATATGCAGCACAAAGCTGAAGGAAGAGTTGACAGGTCCGCCTCCTGTCATGATATAGGGTTCCACGAAGAGCTGAAGGCACTTGATCATATTGACAATCATGTTGTAGAGGATGATGGGGCTGAGAAGCGGAATGATCACAAACCGGAACTTATGCCAATAGCGTCCTCCATCTATCTCGACTGCCTCCAGCAAGTCCTTGGGAATGCCCTGCAAACCAGCCAGAAAGATGATGATGATGTTCCCTACATTCCATATGTTCATGATGGTAAGGCTAGGAATCACCATGTGCCTGCTGTCAATCCATTGCACACGATTGAGGCCAACGGAATGCAACAGGTAATTGATCAAGCCATACTGGCTGTTGAACAACCAAAGCCACATCACTGATGAAACGACAATGGGAATAAGCGAGGGAAGATAGAAAATGGTGCGGAAGGCTCGTTTTCCCCTCACCTGCGTGTTCAGCAAAAGAGCACCCCCCAAGGCAATGATCATCTGGAGGGGAACACTGAGAACAGTGAAATACAAGGTGTTCCGAACGGATTTCAGGAAGAGTTCATCCTCTGTGAATATCGTGATGTAGTTCTTCAACCCTACGAATTCCGCTTTGCTGAGCATATCCCATTCGGTTAGACTCGTCCATAAACTCAACCCCATTGGGAATGCTACCCAAAGTGTCAAACCAAGACAGAGAGGCGAGATGAGTATCCAGCCCCACAGGGTTTGTCGTTTGGTATTAAAGCCCATCTTGGCACCAGTCATGAGAAACCTCCATCTTAACCAGGAGCTGCCCCGGAAAGGAGCAGCTCCCCAATGCTCAATAGGTACCTTGGAGCAAGCCGGATTTCCTGATTTTCCCAGCGGCTTCAGTCAATGCTTCTTTTGCAGTCTTTTCACCGATCCAGATGCTCTCAACTG
Organism: Spirochaetales bacterium; assembly: GCA_012519125.1. Lineage (GTDB taxonomy): Bacteria > Spirochaetota > Spirochaetia > Sphaerochaetales > Sphaerochaetaceae > Sphaerochaeta. The sequence continues at coordinate 2,406 of JAAYQY010000343.1, read as the reverse complement.
CAGAATTCAGGTAATCACCCCAAATCTGATTGATGTTCTTGATCATGATCGGTTCGTTGACTGCGACTGCCATGGAGTCTACCACAGCTTCCTTGAACCCTTCTGGATGTACATCATTGTCCAGCCATTTTGCCAAATCTTCGGCATCAGTATAATAGGACATTTTCGTAGGCATCCAAAGCCCTGAAGTATAGAGGTCGAGTGTCTTGGAAGGATCCATCATCCATTTCTGCAAAGCCCAGGCTTCTTCGGGATGTTTTGTGGAATTGAAGACAACATTGACACCACTTACATAGAGCTGTGCCGGCTTCTTCATGATGGGAAGGGCTGCCACCCCATAGTCAAAACTCTTCATTGTTCCGAGTTCCAGCAAAGTCCACTGCCCAGTCACATAGAATCCCAACTGGCCATTGGCCAACATGGTCATCGGGGAAACACTTGTGCCACCGGTAACAAGAGGCATCACATGATGCACATTCATCAGATCAGACAAGTTCTGGAATGCTTCGATGGCTTCCGGCTTGTCGACATACACCGTTTTCCCATCAGAGCTGATGATATCCCCACCATTGCTCCACACACTCGGGTAATACATTGCAGACCACAAGTCATAACTCACGCCGAATCGTGTGATGTCCTTGGCATTGAAACCCGGATCACCAGGATGGTTTCCCTTGCTGTCGACGGTAATCTTCTTCAGATTGGTCACAAACTCATCCCACGACCATGCGTTCCGGTAGTCGGTTGGAGGAATCGGGACCCCCGCATCCTCAAGGACTTTCTTGTTGTACCACATGACCTGGCACTCAGCTGCCGAATATGCCCCGTACGTATTCCCCTGGATCTTAAGCCAAGTCTGAGGCAAGTAGGAGTCATCCATGCCATCGCGGGCAATCAAATCATCCAATTTGAGGAAATAGCCATTCTCGGCATAATTTCCGAATTCTTCCGGTCTGAAATAGCCTACATCTGGCAACGTGTTGGAGACCGCCAATGCCTTCATCTTTGCATTATACGTTGAACCATCGAGATCTCCGGGAAGATACATGGGTTCTACCTTGATGGTAGGATTGGCTGCTTCGAATTCGGACAAAGCTTGCTTAACCGCCGCATCTTCAGCTGGACTTCCCCAGTAGATATACTTCAGATTGACTTGATCAGAAGCAGTTGCTTTCTGCCCATTCGCAAAACAAAGGCCTGCACTTATGAGAAAGAGAATACAGGCAATGACCAAAAACTTGCTTTTCATAGGATCCTCCTTTTGGATTCTAAGTAATTAAAGCATTACAAATTATAAACCAATAGAGAAAGAATCATGATATTATATGCAAAAATCCTACTTTTTTTGAGGTTAATCATGGAGTTTGTTTTCATCCCAAATCTTTCGGAACTTCAAGCTGAGAATTGCGGCATCGCCATCCTGAGCCCAGGTTGGATTCACAAAAAACGCAATCTGAGCACCTCTGTTCTCATCCTGGGGCACCAAGGCAAGGTGAGCATTCAGGAAGAGTCGGAGATGTACTGTATCCAACCTTCATCATTCTGCCTCCTTTCGGAAGGAAGAAACCACTGGGGAGCTGAGGAGCTCCAAGAAAAAGCACGGTACTATTGGATACATTTCAAAACAAAGGAGGCCCCACAATTCCTCTCGGAAAAAGAAGCCTTGCTCATCATCAATAATCCAGAAATCGCCAGATCCAGGTTGCATGATGCTCTGCTGTTGCCGAGATACATGGACACGATCAACACCAATGTAGTGAGAGAATTGTTCCACGCACTTCTCTATGAACAGGAAAACAAGTGTTTCACTGAGCAGAAGTATCAAGCAACCGTAAAGCTGTTGCTGATTTCCCTCAATGAGACGGTGATGGATATCATCAACAATTCAAAAAAGAACGAGAACAACAAGAGCATCGTGAACAAAGTCATCCAGTTGGTGTATGAGAATCTTTCAGATCCTGGATTTTCGGTAAAACGGTTGGCAGACACCCTGTGCTATAATCCAGACTACCTGAACCGGCATTTCAAATCACTGATGAAACGATCGCTGATAGAATACATCATAGACAAAAGGATTGAGCATTCGCTTGTTGCCCTGATTGATAGTGACAAGACAATTTCAGCAATTGCAGAGGATTCCGGTTTCTCATCCTATAGGGATTTTGTCCATCAATTCAAGCGCAGAAAGGATATGACCCCCTCCAACTACCGGAACTACCATAGGATGCTTCATATCACCAACAGCTGATACCCGGACCTTGGACCCTTATGCGAAGTGTTGTGAACCCCTCCGGGAACTCGCTGATACACCAATGCAACAGAAGGTCTCCTGCTCAACCCTTCACAGCCCCAATCATGATGCCCTTGACGAAATAGCGCTGCAGGAAGGGATAGAGGATGATGATG
>JAAYQY010000029.1 GCA_012519125.1 Spirochaetales bacterium | reverse complement strand
CGCAGCCGAAGTTCCGGTCAGCTACCATGATGTCGCCCTTCTTCACCTGCTTGATGAAGTTCTGGTCGATATCCTCCATGCAGTGCTGGGCAAGCTCCTTATGGTTGGAGGTGTTGAGATACCGTGCCGGGATGATGACGTCGGTATCGACGTTGTCGCCATATCTGAAAACTGTTCCTCTTGCTTGCATCTTATACCTCCTCAACCTTGTTCGGGTCTGCGATGTACCCGGCCACTGCACTGGCTGCCGCTACTGCAGGACTTGCCAGATACACCTCGCTCTTGACATGACCCATGCGTCCGACGAAGTTTCGGTTGGTCGTACTTACTGCACGCTCACCCTCGGCCAGGATTCCCATATGACCACCGAGGCAAGGCCCGCACGTGGGGGTGGAAACAGCACATCCGCTGTCTACAAAGATATCGAACAGACCCTCGTGCATTGCCTGCTTCCAGATTTTCTGGGTGGCGGGGAAGATCAGGGCACGTACGTGCTTGGCGATTTTCTTTCCCTTCAGGATGGCAGCAGCCTGTCTGAGGTCGCTGATGTGTCCGTTGGTACACGATCCGATGACCACCTGGTCGATCCTTACCTCGCCCACCTCATCGATGGTGCGGGTGTTGGAAGGAAGGTGGGGGAAACTGACGGTACTCTTGATCGTCGAAAGATCGATATCAATTACCCGCTCATACTCGGCATCAGGATCGGCTTCATAGATCACCGGCTCCTTGGGGCAGTGCTCTTTCAGGTACGCAAGGGCAACCTCATCAACGGGGAAGATCCCATTCTTCGCACCGGCCTCAATGGCCATGTTGGCCACGGTGAAGCGGTCGTCGATATTCATGTTTGCCACCCCTTCCCCGACGAACTCCATGCTCTGGTAGAGTGCCCCATCGACACCGATCATGCCGATGATGTGGAGGATCAGGTCCTTGCCGCACACATAGGGGGCAAAGGAGCCGGTCAGGTTGAACTTGATGGCCGAAGGTACCTTGAACCAAGCCTGGCCGGTGGCCATGCCACAAGCCATGTCGGTCGAGCCGACACCGGTGGAGAATGCACCGAGCGCTCCATAGGTACATGTGTGGCTGTCTGCACCGATGACCAGATCCCCGGCACCCACCAGGCCCTTCTCAGGGAGCAGGGCGTGTTCGATGCCCATCTGTCCTACATCAAAGTAGTTGGTGATGTCGTGCTCCCCTGCAAAGGTTCTGAGGCACTTGCACTGCTCGGCCGCTTTGATATCCTTGTTGGGGCTGAAATGGTCGGGGACCAAGGCAACCTTGTCCTTGTTGAATACCGTCTTTTTCCCAAACTTGGGAAACTCATTGATGGCCACCGGAGCGGTGATATCGTTGCCCAGCACCATATCGAGGTCAGCCATGATCAACTGCCCGGCTCGTACCGAAGGCAGGTTGGCATGGTGTGCCAGGATCTTCTGTGTCATTGTCATACCCATGGGGGAATTCTCCTTACACTTCTTCGTCCGAGGGCTCAATACCATCGGCGATTAATTTGTACTCTATACTATCACTGAGGGCATACCAGCTCGCCTCGATGATATCCTTGCTCACCCCGATCGTCGACCAGCTGTTGCTTCCGTCGGTCGACTCGATCAGAACCCTGACCTTCGATGCGGTAGCGCCGGCTGAGTCAAGCACCCGCACCTTGTAGTCGGTGAGATGTACGCTCTTGAGCGTGGGGTAGAACTGTTCCAATACCTTTCTCAACGCCCTGTCCAGAGCGTTGACCGGACCTTCACCCTCAGCAGCGGTGATGGCACTCTCTCCATTCACCTTCACTTTGACCACCGCGGCATGGGTGGCATCAGAGAGGGGATCGGCATAGGGACTGCTTCCAATCGTCTGGTAGTGCACCAGCTGGAAGTACGGGCGATACATCTTCAGGTGGCGGCGAATGACCAGGTCGAAAGAGCTTTCAGCACCCTCAAACTGGTAGCCTTCCGCCTCAAGACGCTTCAGCTCATCCATCAAGGAGACCGTAACCGGGTCGTCCTTATCAAGATTCGGTGCAACGCGTGCAATACGCTTGAGCATCAGGGCACGGCCGGCGACCTCGCTCATCAAGAGCCTGCGCTCATTGCCCACCACCATCGGGTCAACATGCTCAAAGGAGAGCGGATTCTTCTGCACCCCGTCAATATGCATCCCACCCTTATGGGCGAAGGCACTCTTTCCGATAAACGGTGCTGAGCGGGGAATGCGGACGTTGGCAACCTCGGCAACAGCCCGGCAGATTTCAGTCAGCTGCTCCAAGCTCTCACCACTGAGGCAGTCACAGCCAAGCTTTGTGCCCAGAATTGCTGCAATGGTGGAAAGATTTGCATTTCCGCAGCGTTCGCCGAAGCCAAGCAGTGTTCCCTGCACCTGTACCGCACCTGCTTCAACAGCGGCAAGCGAGGAGGCTACCCCACAGCCGATATCATCATGGGCATGCACCCCGATGGGTGTATCAGGAAAAGCTTTCATCGTTTCAGAGGTGATGCGACCCACTTCACTGGGGATCAGTCCCCCACGGGTTTCGCACAGCACCAATGTTGAAGCCCCTCCCCTCAGCGCTGCTTTCAGGGTCTCCATGGCATAGGAGGGATTGGCAAGATAGCCATCATAGTAGTGTTCGGCATCGAAGAAGACTTCACTGCCGCTTTCGACGATGAAGCGGACACTGTCCTCGATCATCGCAAGATTTTCTTCAAGCGTGGTACGGATGATGTCCGTAACATGAAAGTCCCAGCTTTTGCCGAAGATGGAGACGACTGGAGCTTTTGCAGTCACCAGACTCTTAAGGTTCGGGTCCTCGGCAGCGAGCATCAGCTTTCT
>JAAYQY010000003.1 GCA_012519125.1 Spirochaetales bacterium | reverse complement strand
TTCCGGGGTCTTTTTTATTCGCAAGCGGGCAGAACTTCTGCTAGAGTATCTGCATGGAAATCGATCTGTTTTCAACGTTTCTGTTTGCCTTCATCACCACATTCACCCCAGGCCCGAATACGATCAGCAGTCATGCCATGGGTCTGAATTACGGCTATCGCAGATCCTTGCCATATTTTGGGGGAATTGCCACAGGATTCTTCTCCATCATGCTCTTGTGTTCCCTTTTCGCAACCTTGCTGCAGCAACATGTGCCGGCTGTTGTCCCGATGCTGACCATATTCGGGTCGCTGTACATCCTGTATCTTGCCTATCATGTCTTCTTTGCTTCTTACTTGCTCTCCCAACGTGCCCCCAAAGCATTGGGATACAGCAATGGACTTCTTCTGCAACTCCTCAATCCGAAGGTGATCATTCTCGGGCTCACGGTGTATTCCACTTTTCTCAGGGATATGGAGCGTAGAGCTATCTATCTTGTTGCAAGTGCTCTTGCTTTCACGCTGATGAGCTTCACCGCGCTCACTACCTGGGCACTCTTTGGTTTGGGAATTTCTCGGTTGCTTAAAACTGAGCGAACACGCCGTATAGTCAATGCCGTCCTGTCACTGTTGTTGGTATACACGGCTGTGAGAATGTTCATCGGATTGTGGTAGAGCCGGAATATGAAGAAAGCCCCTTGCCAGGATCCTGACAAGGGGCTTTATTGAGTGCGGTAGACTGGACTTGAACCAGCACAAGATTTCTCCCACTAGCACCTCAAGCTAGCGTGTCTACCAAATTCCACCACTACCGCATTCTGAGGTTTGTCCAGCAAGTTCGCTGAACGTGGCAACAATACAATACGGGCGGGACTTGAGTCAAGCCCTCTTTTGAAAAAGAGCTTAGGAATTCACTCCCAGCAGTTTCTCCAGTTGGTCGAGCAAGTCAGCAAACGTGGAAAGGGCATCCTTGACCGGCTTTTCGCTGGTCATGTCGACCCCAGCCTTACGGAGGGACTCGATGGGATAGAGGCTTCCGCCGCTCTTGAGGAAGGAGAGATAGTCCTGCTTCTCCTTCTCTCCACCGTTGAGCACTTTTTGGCTGAGGGCTATTGCTGCACTGAGGCCGGTTGCATACTTGTACACATAGAAAGGAGAGTAGAAGTGAGGAATCCTCAGACCTTCCAGATCACTTTGTTCCTCAAACTGGACACCCTTCCCAAAATAGGTGGTCAAGAGGGTGCGGTACTCCTTGCGAAGTACCTCCAAGGTCAAGGGAGTACCCGACTCCGCAATCCTGTGCGTGATCATCTCGTACTCGGCAAACATTGTCTGCCTGAAGAGCGTGGCAACGATGTCGTCAATCTGCTTGCCCAGGATGTATGCTTTCATGGTGTCATCCTCGGCATGGTCGAGCAGGTACTTGGCAACCAGCTGCTCATTGAAGGTAGACGCAACCTCTGCCTCAAAAATGGTGTAATCTGCATGCAGGTAGGGGTTGTTCCGAACGCTGTACCAGCTGTGCATTGAGTGTCCACCCTCATGGGCAACCGTGAAGAGGTCACGCAGCACATCTTCTTTGTAGTTGAGCAGGATGTACGGCTTGGAGGTGTAGGTTCCACTGCTGAATGCGCCGCTGCGCTTTCCCTTGTTCTCATAGCGGTCGACCCAGCGATCTTCCAAAAGTCCCTTGGAGAGGGTAGTGACGTACGCTTCTCCCAGAGGTGCAAGTGCATTGGCTATGGTGGTCACCGCCTCCTCATAGCTGGTCTTCATTTGCAAACCTTTGAGCAGCGGTACATATACATCATAGTGTGCAAGTTTTTCCAAGCCCAATACCTTGGCTCGAAGTGCATAGTATCGGTGCAAGGTGGGAAGCGCCTCATGCACCGCCTTGATGAGGTTGTCATAGACTGAGAGCGGAACATCGTCACCAAAGAGAGCCATGGCCCGTGCACTCTCATAGCCTCGGACCTTGCAACGGAACATGTCCTGCTTTACCTGGCCTTCGTACAGCCGTGCAATGGCATGCTTGCTCTTGTCGTACACGGCATAGAACTGCTCGTACGCTTGCCTACGAAGAGCCCGGTCATCCTGCATCAGAAACGAGGAGAGTGAGCTCTGGGTGAGCGGTTTCCCGTCAAGCATTCCGAAATCAAAATCAACGTTGGTAAGATCAGAAAAGGTGGTACGCGCAGTGGAAGCCACTTCGCTTTGCAGCGCCATGATGCGCTCTTCCTGCTCACTGAGGATATGAGCCTTGAACCTGCGTGCCTTGCGGATGTACACCGCATAGGGAGCGAATGCGCTCTCTTTCAGATACGATTCTACAAGCTCATCATCCAAGGCGAGCAATTCCGGGTCGAAAAATGCCATGGATGCAGAGAAATCGCTCAAGGAGCTTGCCGCAAGCGAGTATCGATGGGTATTTTGGCTGTCAGATGCATCACCGCTGTAATTGAGGAACGCCCAGTTGTAGATTCGCTCTGCAAGGATGCCGGTTTCTTCATACCAGCGCATGGTATCGAGGAAAGACTCCTTTCCTTGAGAAAGCTTTCCCTTGAAAGAAGGAGCTTGCTCAATGCGGGCCCTGAATTGGGCAAGGCCTTCTTCCCAGCTCGCGGCGTCGGAAAAGAGGCTGGTCAGATCCCAGGTATCTTCTTTGCGTTGTTGTGATCGTTTCATTGTTTCCATCAGAGTTCTCCCAAGAGTGTGATCAAATGTCGGGTTGCCCGGCCGCGATGGCTGAGGCGGTCCTTCTCCTGCTCACTGAGTTCAGCCATGGTTTTTCCCGCTTCCTTGACCACAAAGACCGGATCGTAGCCAAAACCACCTTTTCCGTAGCTTTTGAGTGCAATGTACCCTTCCACAGATTCGCAGAGGGTGAAAATGCGGTGAGGAGCTGCTATCAGGGCAAGGGCACAGACAAACCGTGCGCTCCGCTCCTCCGCCTTTTCCAGGTGAGAGAGGTTTTTCAGCAACCATTCGTTGCGCTCAGTGCTCTTTAGCATCCTTCCGTGTTCCTCCATGCCATAGCGGGCCGTACGGACCCCAGGAGAGCCGTCCAGTGCATCGATGCAGAGGCCCGAGTCATCGGCAAGTACAAGGTAGCCTTCTGGTGCAATTGCCTGCAATGCACGAGCCTTGCCCAGTGCATTTTCCGTAAAGGTCTCCTTGTCTTCCTCGAAGTCATAGCTCAGGTTGAGCTCACTTGGAAGCATGATAGTGTGTGAAGTGAGGATTCTTGCGAACTCCTCCTTCTTATGGGTATTGTTGGATGCCAAGAGAATATTCATGGACCTTAAGATACTCATTGTCCTAGGTTTCGTCCAGACACTGGGAGATCAGGCGCTTCATGTAGTGGATTGAGCTGTCGACCGTACCCTTGGGAACATTGAGCATTTTCCCTATCTGACTGTGACTCAGGTTGAGTTCCAAAGACCTGATCTGTTCAATCTTTGCCTTGTAGACCCGTTGGTTCCACTGTCTCAGTGATTCGAGTCTGACTCGCTTCTCTTCGTTCTCTTCACGTTCCAACTCGCTTTCTATCTCCAATAGCCTGCGGAAATGACGATTGCTCAAGACCTCAAAGCTCTCCTTGCACTTCTGTTTCTTTTCAAGCATCAAACTGGCAGTATTCAGGAACTTGCTCAGCAACTCCACCTCTACATCGAGCAGCATCGCCAGATCTTCCAGAAGATAGTGTCCTGCAAGGTCAGGAGAGATTGAGAGAACGATGAGAAAACGTTTGCGGTTCGCCCCCTTCAACAAGGCAGCCTTGAGCTTTCTCAGCGGTTCTGTCTCCATGCGATGGGGTTTTGTGGTGGGAGAGAGCAAGGAGTTGAAGAGTTGGGGAAGAAGGGTCATCTCTTCAAGAGGGATGGCTTGGCAAGCATGATAGGAGGCAAGCTCTGTCACCTCATCCTCTTCTTCAAGAGCGTGCTCATAGTATTGGCACTGGGCAAGAAGCTGTTCTTTTTTGGTTTGGGAACTTTTGTGGGAGATAAAGAAACGGCATCGTCTCTTCACCACCTGGATGAGATAGCCAAGATAGGAGAGCCTTCCTTCTCGATACATGGAGAGGAAGTAGTCGATTGCATCATAGCAGTAGAAGAAGAACTCACAACAATCTTCCTCATCCAGCAAGTGGAGATAGGAGGGAAGCTCATACAGCAATTGCTCGGTTTGGGAACGGATGCACTGATAGAGTTGTGCATCCAGCGGGTGATCCTTGTAGCGCATGACTGATTTGGTAAGGGAAAGGGAAGCTGTTTCAGAAAGCGGGAGGAATTGCATGAAAGGCTCCTTGTGCGTTGATGCACACCTTCATGCAATGTGTATGCCAACCTATTCTGAGAGCAGTTCTCCCACTGCATCAATCAATTGCTGTCTGACTACCTTGATATCGTTCTGCACCGTTGCACCTGCAGCTTTCTTGTGTCCTCCGCCACCAAAGCGTTCAGCCAAGGCTCCCACGTCGATGGTACTCTGATGGGACGACCTAAATCCGACTTCGGTTTTCCCTCCCTCAAGTTCCTTGAAGAAGAGCACCACCTCGACACCTTGGACAGAGAGCAACATCGCATAGAGCGAGTCACTGGGTTTGTCTGTGGTGATGAAGGCATCACGATCGCTGAGACAGCTGGAGGAGACCATAAGCCTGCCATCGAAATGACTTTCGCTTCGGTCGATGAGTTTTCCAAGATATTTGACATATCCCAGACTCTTGCCACCGGTCATGCGGTCAGCCATGGTGTTGGGGGAGACCCCGAGATCCACCAGTTCCGCTGCAAGGCGCAGCGTTTCGCCGCGATAGGCATTGATGAACCGAAAGAACCCACTGTCTGTGGCAAAACCGAAGAAGAGATGCTCAGCAATTTCTTGGGAAATTTCCACATCGAGGGCTTTGTAGAGCTGCATGATGATCAGGGTGGTGGATACCGAGCGGTGCACGATGTACCGATGGGTTCCAAAGAGCTCGCCGCTGCTGTGGTGATCGAAAATGATGGTGACCAGTCCCTCGATCTCCTGAGCCAGATGCCCCAAGCGTTCGGGGGAAGAGCAGTCCACCACCACTGCGATGGGGGACCTGTCATACAGTTCCTTATCGATGTGGGAGAGGAAGTCCGCTCTCAGATGCGAGATCTCAGAACGGTCAAAAGGCCCGGCGTTTGCCATATGCACCGTCTTTCCCATCTTCAACAGGAGGGAATTCATGGCCATCTGGCTGGAGAGGCAATCTCCGTCAGGACTGATGTGGCCAAGGACAATAAACTCATCCCGGCTACGGATCAGGTCGAGGATCTGCTCATCAATAGGGGGGTAACTGAACATTTCAGGCTCCACGGATAACCTCTGGCAGCGTTCCGTTGAGGACACAATCCCTTCCTACGATGACTTGCTTCACCTGCTGGATGGAAGGAATATCATACATGATTCCCATCATGATGTTCTCAACAATGGACCTGAGTCCACGCGCCCCAGTCTTCTGCTCAAAAGCTTTTTCGGCCACTGCTTCGATTGCTTCCGGCTTGAACACAAACTCGATGCCATCGAGGCGGAATGCCGCTTCGTACTGGCGGATGATCGAATTCTTGGGCTCAACTATGATCCTCATCAGGTCTTTCTTGGAAAGGTTGTCCAAGGCAACGTGAATCGGCAATCTTCCGATGAATTCAGGGATGAGTCCGAACTTGATCAAGTCATCCGGCATCAGCTTGCTGTAGAGCGCATGCAGATCCTTCTGGGCGGTATTCACGATGGTTGCACCAAAGCCCATGGCATGGCTGGAGATGCGTTTCTCGATCACCTTATCCAGGCCAACGAACGCACCACCACAAATGAACAGAATGTTGCGTGTGTTGATCTTGAGCATCTCCTGGTTGGGATGCTTCCTTCCTCCCTGGGGAGGTACGGATGCATCGGTTCCCTCGATGATCTTCAGCAAGGCCTGCTGTACGCCCTCACCACTGACGTCGCGGGTGATGGAAGGGTTTTCCCCCTTCTTGGCAATCTTGTCGATTTCATCGATGAAGATGATGCCGTACTCTGCAGCCTTGATGTTGTCATTGGCGTTCTGAATCAGTTTGAGCAGGATGTTCTCCACATCCTCACCGACGTATCCAGCCTCGGTAAGGGTGGTGGCGTCGGCGATTGCGAAGGGAACTTGCAGTTTCTTTGCCAAGGTGGAGGCAAGCAGCGTCTTTCCGGTTCCGGTAGGCCCGACCATGAGAATGTTTGACTTGTCCAGTTCCACACCCTGTTCAGAAATCTGTTTCTGGAACTTCACCCGCTTGTAGTGGTTGTACACTGCCACGGCAAGGACGCGTTTTGCATCATCCTGGCCGATGACATATTCGTCCATGTACTCCTTCAACTCCTTGGGAGTAGGGATGCGGTCGGGAAGCCCAACAGCCTCTTCCTGGAAGGTAGGGTCGCCGGCAAGCATATCATTGCAGACCTTGATGCACTCATCACAGATGGCAACACCAGGTCCGTTGATCAGCCTCTTTACTTCTTCCTGGCCTTTGCCGCAGAAAGAACAGACTTTCGCGTTTCGTGCCATCAGTTACTCCTTCTCATCACGGCGTCCACGATTCCATAGGACACTGCGTCATCACTGGAGAGGAAAAAATCCCGCTCCACATCCTTGGACACCTGTTCAAAGCTCTTCTTGGTGTGTCGGGCGATGATGTCTATGGTGAGTTTTTTCAGACGAGTAATCTCCCTGGCATGGATGGAGATGTCGGTGGACTGTCCCTCGACACCACCCCAAGGCTGGTGGATCATCACACGAGCGGAGGGAAGAATCGATCGCTTGCCCTCCTTGCCGGCACAGAGCAGCAGTGCCGCCATACTTGCCGCCTGGCCCATGCAGATGGTCTGGACATCACTGTGCAGGTACTGCATGGTGTCGTAGATGGCAAGTCCTGCAGTCACCGAGCCACCAGGGCTGTTGATATACAGGCTGATGTCCTTGGTGGGGTCCTCAGATTCGAGGAACAGCATCTGTGCTACCACAAGGTCGGCGGTTGCATCATTGATCTCCCCATCAAGGAAGATGATGCGATCTTTGAGAAGCCGGCTGAAAATATCATAGGCACGTTCGCCGACTCCCGACTGCTCGACGACCATCGGTATGGTTGATTGCATCCTCGAAGGATGAGTATTCATGACAAAAGCCCCCTTAGTATCCTGGGATTGAAAAGGCGGAACCTGTGTGGACCCGCCTTTTCACAATAAAACACTTTGTTCACAGAACCATCAGGCTCCGTAAGTCTCACTCATGAAGACATCATAAGCAACCTCTTCGCCTTCGGTGAAGGAGTTGTTTTCCTGCAAGAACGGTGCAATCTTCTGGAAGCGCATATCGTCTTCGATCATGGTCTTGTAGTACTCGAGCTGGCTCTCGTCAGTGATGTCCTTCAATTGCTCGTCGTACACCTTCTTAAGCTCTTCCTCATCAATGGCGAACTTCTCGGTCTCCTTGATTTTCTCCATGATCAGCTGGATGCGCAGGCTCTTCTCTGCAGCTTCTCTCCAGGGAGCGACCACGTCTTCCTTGGTCTTCTGCTGGAACTGCAGGAACTGAAGGATCTGCTCCTCGGTCAGGCCGGTCTGCTTCACGTAGCGGTTCCAACTCTGATCAATCTCAAGGTCGATCATGCTTGCCGGCACGGCAATGGTGGTGCCCTTCAAGAGCTCATCGCTGAGTGCATTCAGTTTGGCTTGCTCAAGCTTGGCTTCGAGGCCTTTCTCAAGCTTCTCACGGGTTGCCTTGAGCAGATCCGCAACCGTCTTGTACTCTTCCTTGACATCCTGGGCAAACTCATCATCCAGAGCAGGAACATCGCGGAACTTGACGCTTTCCACATTCACCTTGAGGGTGATGGTCTTTCCTGCATACCCTTCGACTGTCGAATCTTCGGCGTAGGTCTTGGAGAAGGTCTTCTCCTCGCCACTCTTCATACCGACGATATCACCGTCGATCTGGTAGAAGTTGTAGGTGCTTCCGAGGGTGAAGACGAACTCTTTGCGCTCAGTGCCGGGAACCTCATTGTTCTCTGCATCAAGCTCAACATAACTCACTGTGACGATGTCACCCATTGCAGCTGCGTCGTTCTTGTCGATGACCATGGCATTCTGATCGCGGAGCTTGTCGATTTCAGCATTCACCGCCTCGTCGGTAACCTGTACCTTGGGGTAGGAGACGCTCAAACCCTTGTATGCGGGCATCTCAAAGGTGGGCATCACATCGTATTTCACCGTGAAGGTAACATCGGTATCGGGCTTGAAAGGAAGCAGGGTCTCTTCGTCCTGAAGCTCAGGAGTGCTGAATGAGAGGGGCTTGTACTTGTCCTCGACTCCCTCAAGAGCTTCCTTGAGTGCCTCCTCGATGGTATTGAAGGTGCTCTCCTCACGAATGGCTTTGCCGAACTTGCCTTCCAATACGGAAATGGGGGCCTTTCCCTTGCGGAAACCCTTGAGCTGGATGGAGGAAGCGTACTTCTGCAGTGCAGCCTTGTAGTCGTTTTCGATGGTGTCAGCGGTCACAGTGACCGTCAGCGCGACGGAGGAGTTCTCCAATTCTTTGATACTCTTATCAGCGATCATCCTATGTTCATCCTTTCGGTCCAGTGTAAGGGACCATGTATATCCTTAGGCAAAGCCCTTTCGTTGCATCAGCGGGGGTGCAGACCTTTTCAAGTATACTACAACCAGAAAAGCTCGACCACCCTCTTGCAGGGAAGAATGGGAAAACCCTTTTCCCGGAAACATATTGTATATAGCAACTTTTCGCCGTTTGGTCTAGGGGAATGAGCCGATTTATCCGATTGCGGCAACCATCCGGCTCTGCTAGGATATGGTAAAGGGGGAAGCTATGACCATCTTTTGTTATCCTCGCTGTTCGACCTGCGCAAAAGCAGTTGCCTACCTTGAGGCAAAAGGACTTACCTATACCTATCGGGACATCAAGCTCGAACGTCCGAGCAAGGAAGAGCTGACTTCCTTTTACCAAAGAAGCGGAT
>JAAYQY010000342.1 GCA_012519125.1 Spirochaetales bacterium | reverse complement strand
GACCTGGCCTGGCAAGGAAAAGGGGTTGGCTCGTTTTTGGTGCAAAAAGCCCAAGAGCGATGTATAACCAGTTCCTGGATGGATGTGAATGCGGCTCCCAATGCTGTGTCGTTCTACCAGAAAATGGGCTTTGTCCCGACTTCAGAAGAACAGGAAACCGACGGCATCAGGTTTATCCCCATGAGAAAGAACCTTTCAGAATAACAGTTGCTGTTCGGCATGATCATGCTTGGCAGGAATCTCAATATGAAATGAACGGCGGTGGATTGGGGACAAGCCATACAGAAGGCATGCTTTTCTATGCTCCTCGGTCGGATACCCCTTGTGCTTTGCGAATTGGTAGAGCGGCCACTTCTTGTCACAGAGCACCATATAGCGGTCACGCAGGTTTTTTGCAAGGATGGAAGCTGCCATGATCTGGGGTATGGTGGCATCCCCTTTGACAATGGTCTTGGTGGCACAGTCGAGATCCGGTCTCTGGTTTCCGTCAACCAAGGCGAGGGAGATGGGGATCTCCTTCTTGATCTTCAGGTAACTGCGCTTCATTGCCAATAAGCTTGCACCCAGGATATTGAAGCGATCGATCTCCTGGGCACTGGCCGAAGCAACAGCCCAGTACAGCGCTTCGGCCTTGATCACCTCTTCAGCGTACAGACGCTGTTTCTCGGTGAGCTGTTTGGAATCGCCAAGGATTGAGAGAGGGAAGGCTGGGCCAAGAACCACTGCTGAAGCAACCACAGGACCGGCCAGCGGACCACGACCTGCTTCGTCGATTCCGCAGATAAGATCCGGAGTCTCAAAGGCAAACAGCTCATTCTCCATCCAAACTTCCTCCTACTTTTTTCCCGGGCAAACCTATGCTATAATCCACCGAATACTGCGTCAAGCGAAAAGAAGGTGCATCTTGTTTCTGAAGAGTCTGGAAATATACGGATTCAAGTCTTTTGCCGATAAGGTGAACTTGGAGTTTTCCGATGGGATAACCAGCCTGCTTGGTCCCAATGGGTGTGGAAAAAGCAACATTGTGGATGCCATCAAGTGGGTGTTGGGAGAGCAATCCACCAAGACCCTGCGTGCGGGTCGCATGGAAGATGTCATCTTCAACGGTACCGACTCCCGCAAGCCCTTGCAGGTGGCAGAAGTCACCTTGGTCATTTCCAACGAGGAGCGCCATCTTCCCACCGACGAAGCCGAGGTGGAAATCAAGCGAAGAATCTTTCGCAGTGGTGAGAGCGAATACTATCTTAACCGCAATCGTGTTTTGCTCAAGAATATCCGGGAGCTCTTCTTTGACACGGGAGTGGGCAAAAGTGCCTATTCCATCCTGGAACAGGGAAAGATTGACCAGATTCTCAGTTCAAAGCCTGAAGATCGCCGGTATATCTTTGAAGAAGCAGCAGGAATCTCGCGATTTAAAGTCCAGAGCTTGGAAGCAGAGCGCAAACTGGTCAAAACCGATGAGAACATCCTTCAGGTAGAGACCATTCTCAAGGAAGTCAAACGAACCTACGAAACAAAGAAGAACCAAGCAGCGAAGGCCATCTCGTATCGGGATCTCAAGAAAGAGCAATTTTCGCTGGAAGTTGATGTACAACTGTCCACGCTCAAATCCTATCTTCTGCTCAGAGAGAACAAGATTGAACTGAAGGAACGCTGTGAACGGGAGTTTGAGACCAAAAAGGGGAGTCTGACCGATAGGGACCAGGAAATTGAGCAGATGCAAGAACGTCTTCGCTCCTTGGGGTCAGAGCGCATCTCCATCCAAACCGAGCTGCAGCGCCTTGATGAGTCGACCAAGGGCAAGGCTGACAAGCTGGATTTGCTCACCCAACGCTTCCGGGATTTTCTTTTGCAAAAGGACCAAGCGGCACAACGGGCACAGGTGCTGCTGGAGCATATCGAACGCGACACCGCTGAAATTGACCAGAAGCTGAATGAGACTGCCGACATCGATGAGTCGATTGAGGCCCTGGAAGCAGAAATGCAAGCCAATCTGAAGTCAGTGGAAAAAATGAAGGGCCTGATCGACAGCCAGAATCAGGAGATTGCCACCCTTGAGGCCGAGAACATTGTCAATGAACAGAGTAGTGACCAACTTTCTGAGCGCATCAAGCAACTGACCGACGTCATCGTGGTTGAGCTTGAGCAGAAGCTGAAAGAGAGTGGTTACAATCTAGAACTCAAAGAGGAAGCCCGTCTCTCATTGCAAAGAAGCTTGGACCACCTGCAGTCTGCAATTGAGCAGCAACAGACTTTCCTGGAGAAATTGAAACACAGCCAGCTCTCCTTTGAAGATTTGCTCTATAGACAGATTCAGTTTCAAGAGGGACTTTTGTCCTCTCTTCAGAGTGTGAGAACCCTGTTTTCCTCTTACGAGCAGATGCAACCGACCTTCATCGATGAACTGATAGCTGAAGAGGGAACGATCGCTGAAAAGCATCGGCTCGATGGTCAGATGGCAAAGCTTCGACTCCAGGTACAGACGAACCGTGACCGCATCGCCTACCTCAGGGAAGAGAATGGCCGCCTTGCTTTGGAAGTGGAACGCCATCAGGAGACAATCAGTGACCAAAAGGTTGCAATGAACCAGTTGCACCTGCAAAAGCAAGCGGCCAAAGAGTGGGTGAACAAACTGCAGCGTTCGGTAACTGAGCAGCAATACCAATATAAGGATGCAGTGAAGCTCAGTGAAACCGCCCAAGAACGAATTTACGAAACCCAGGAAGATATCCGCTCCGTTGAAGGTGAAGTCAAGGAGATCAAGCAGAGGATTGCCTCGCTCAATGAGGACTTGAAGGCTTTGATCGCTGTCATTGATGAACAGAGCCAGGAAATTCGGGCCAAGCAGGAACAGAAAAACTCAGACTATGAGTTGTTGCAGAATCTTCGGTCGGAAAAAGAGAAGCTTGGTCTGCAGGTCGAGCAGCTTGCCAGCAACATAGCGATGCTCTACACCAATTTCTTTGACAGCTACGGAAAGAGCCTGAAGGAGTTTGAGTCGAGGCTTGGCGAGGAGATAGTTGACATTCCTGTGCTGAAAACCCGTCTTGAGGAAGTGAGAAGAAAGATAGACGGCATGGGTTACATCAATCAGATGGCAGAGGAAGAGTTCAGCGAGGTCAAGGAGCAGTACGACTT
>JAAYQY010000341.1 GCA_012519125.1 Spirochaetales bacterium | reverse complement strand
TGATAACTTCGGCTACTTCATGTCTGTTGCCGATCAGGTTGGCAATGTGAGCAAGAGCACCGCCATTGCATTGCTTCGCGACCTTGAGCTTGCAAACAAGGAGAATATCGATCTTCAGATTGAAGCCCAGAAGAAGATGCTCAGCCTTGATCGTGAGGACTCGTTTGCGCGTGAAAACCTCATCAGAAGCTATCGGACCAAATACAAGAACCACAGCAGGCTGAAAAGCTGTCTCGACTCCAGTGCACTGACGAGCAATATCAATCGTGACATTTTGCATAGCATTGAGGATTTTGAGACCAATATCGCCTTTGACAAGGGAACCTTTGTGTTCCAGAACAGCACCAATCGCATCGGAAGGATTCGTTCCATCGATGAAAACGATGTAATTGTTGACTTTGCAGGCCAAGCTTCCAAGGAAGGCGCCCGTCTCTCCACAGCAATGGCATTCAAGAGTTTGCAGGCTCTCCCCAAGAGCCACATCTGGGTGCTCAAGAGCGCCTTGAGCCGAGAGAAACTCAATGCGAAAGTGCTGGAGGATGTTGGTTGGACGCTGAAGACCCTTATGTCCAGCTATGGCGGAAAGATCAACCTGAAAGAGTTGAAAAATGAGTTGGTCCCCTCCATCCTGAATGCAAAGGAGTGGACTCCTTGGCTCAATCAGGCAAAGAAAGAGTTGATGACCAATCCCCTCTTCGATCTCTCTCCCAGTGACACAGATACCTATCTTTTGCGTGCAACTCCGGTAAGCTATGAGGAGAAACAGCTCTCTGTCTTCCGCAGTGAGAAGGACTTCTATGACAAGATCAAGAGCCTGAGGGACTTTTTGACTGCCAAGGGTGATGTCGAAAGCGACTTTTTCTTTGAGATGGTCAAGTACTTCAGCGACATGTTCCTTGAGGAGAATGGATCCTTCAAACCGATCGTGGTTGCAGGTGATACCATCTTCAGCTCGTTCCTTCTGCTTGAAGACTTGGTGAAGAAACAGAACATGAACTTCGTCAACCGACCTGAAAGCCTCACCTTCTCCATGTTGTACGAACGTGCTGAAAGTGTGGAGGATGTGTTTGCAGCCATTCGTGATCCCGAACTGAAAAAGAGCTTCATCGACCATGTAGTGGAAGAGATTCCCAACTGGACAAAGGTCTTGGCACAGCTCTTCCATGCTTACCTTACCGGTTACATTCCCGACATCTATAGATCCAACAAGAAGATGAACGAGTTTGTGAAGGTATACAAGGATGCGGTGGAGAACTTCAAGGAGAGGAGCACTACCCTCATCTACTTGCTGAGAAACGGTGAGCCGAAGCTTTGGACGAAGGCAGGAGTCAATGCCGAGCAGCTCTTGTTTACCGAACTGCAGCTGCTTGACTACATCAATCGTTGCATTGACAGCCGTAAGGATGTTCAGGAGAACCGCAAGAATGCAAAGATCCTGATGGGCCTCCTTTTCGATGAGAAATCAGTGTTGAACTACATTGAAGAGGGAAATGAGGAGAATGCACAGAAAATCTATAGTTTGGTTGCAAATGTCTTTGACCTCCCTGGTGGCAAGAAGATCGAGATCAAGCATGCGATCAGCATGAAGTTCCCGACGTTCCGCTTCTTTGATGAAGTGCAGCCGATCGACAAGGAGTCTGTGATTCCTACCGGCCTTTTCTGTACCCAAGCGTCGCTTGAGGCGAAGATAAAGGAGATGGAGCGTATCCAGCATGTCGATCTTCCCGAAGTTGCCCGAGAAATCGGCACTGCAAGGGAGATGGGGGACCTGAGAGAGAACAGCGAGTACAAGTATGGAAAAGAGAAGCAGAACTTGCTGAACAATACACTCAGACGCCTCAGCGAGGAAGTTGACAGAGCAACGGTCATCACTCGTGACAAGGTAGATCCCACAAAGATCGGCTTCGGTACGAAGGTGACGCTTCTGGACAACCTGAAAGGCAGTGAGGTGGTCTATACCATCATGGGTCCGTGGGAATCCAACCCCAACGAAAACATCATCAACCTTTCCGCACCGTTTGGAAGAGCTCTGCTCAATCATGAGGTTGGTGAGCACTTTGCCTTCACCCTAAATGAGCAGGAGTACGATTTCACTGTAAAAGAGATCTCCGTTCAGGATTTCTGACAACCTTCAAACCCCCTTCCCTAATCGGTTGGGGGTTTTATTTGCCATTTTTCCAGCCTGTGATAGGATACAAGCATGGTAAATCGTTATCCTGTCGACTCAGCTCATGTATTGGACGACTATCCTCGCCCGCAGATGGTCAGAGATGCGTTTGTATGTCTGAATGGTATCTGGGAACTGCAAATAGCCACCACCGCTGAGCTTCCTGATTTCTATCCCTACTCCATCCTCGTACCGTTTCCTGTGGAGAGTGCTCTTTCCGGGTGTGAGAAACACGTCGGGTCAAAGGATATCCTTACCTATCGCAGACATTTCTCCTATCCACCACTTGGCAGAGACAGAAGGGTCTTGCTCCACTTTGAAGCGGTGGATCACCAATGCACGGTCTGGTGCAACGCCAAAGAAGTAGGAAGGCACCGCGGAGGGTATCTCCCCTTCTGCTTCGATATCACCGACATGCTTTCCGAAGAGAATGAACTCATCGTCCAGGCAGTCGATCCCAACGACAGCCAACCCATCATCCGCGGAAAACAATCGCTCCATCCAAAAGGTATCTTTTACACAGCCCAGAGTGGAATCTGGCAATCTGTCTGGCTTGAGGAAGTCCCCTCCTCCTATATCCGAAGTCTCGTGGTAAGGCCCAACGTGCAACAACGTTGCTGGCACGTTGAGATCGAATGTGAGGGGGAGGTCGATGAGGTGGTCATCGAGTACCTTGATGGGAAGAAGCAGGTGAAAGCGAAAAGCAACCAACGAATCTGCTGTCAGGTTGATGAGCCCCATCTCTGGACACCAGAAGATCCCTATCTGTATCCATTCACCGTCCACTATAAAGATGATGTGGTTTCCAGCTATGTTGGACTCAGATCCTTCGGCGTGCAGGACGGCTATCTCACCCTCAATGGAAAACGATACTTCCATCATGGAATTTTGGACCAAGGATATTGGCCGTTCAGCCTCATGACCGCCCCCACCGACCAAGCAATCATCGATGATCTGCTTTTGGTCAAGAAGCTTGGTTTCAACATGATACGCAAGCATGTGAAGGTGGAGAGCCGTAGGTGGTATCACCACTGTGACCGCCTAGGGCTCCTGGTTTGGCAGGACATGGTAAGTGGAGGGAGAAAACCCATCCAACCCTTCATGAGCGGACCGCTGTTGGTTCCCTTCTTTTCCGTAAAAGATACCCTCTATTCCTGTTTGGGAAGCCAGGATGAATCGTATAGGACTGACTTTGCGGCAGAGCTCTCTAATATGATCGAGCATTTGTACAACGTTCCGAGCATAGCAATGTGGGTCATTTTCAACGAGGGTTGGGGACAGTTTGACACCCAGCGCATGCTCGATCGTGTCCGTTCGCTGGACCAGAGCCGGACCATTGATGCCACAAGCGGTTGGTATGATCGAAAAATTGGGGATGTGAGTTCCCAACATGTCTATTTCAAGGAGTATGCTTTCAAAAAAGATGTGTACGGCAGGGCGGTTGTCCTTTCAGAGTTTGGGGGATATGTATACCGAGAGATCGGACACGACGAACAGAACCGCATATTTGGATACCGCACCTTTGAGAACAGGCAAGCGTTCAATGAGGCATTCTTCACGCTCTACCAAAGCCAGGTATACGAAGCAAAGAAGGCAGGGCTTTCTGCATCAGTCTACACCCAGCTCAGTGATGTCGAGCAAGAACTCAACGGCTTGGTAACCTATGACAGACTTTCAGTCAAACTTGATGAGGCAATTGGTCTACAGGTCGCGTTGCTGCTTCTTGGATCTGAGTAATGCCAGCAAAGGGATGCGGGCAAAGTGGTAGGAGATGAGCACCACGAGGCAAGATCCCAGCCCAAACCCAACCAGCAACATGAAAGAGAGAAGCGTTGATCCTTGGTGATACCACGTCATCTCTGCCTTTGCATAGAGCAAGCCTGCAGCCAGGATTGGAATATTCGCCAAAAGCAAACGCATCAGATCCTTGTATAGGAGCCGATCGGAATGTACCTGATAGAGATCTCTGAGGACGATACATGCAACAACCAGTCCTGCAAGGTAGGAAATGCCATTTGCAAGCGGCAGCGAGATGATGCCCCAACCCAATGAGATGAAGAGATACATCAGAGCTATGTCCAGCACATTCTGAGCGATGGTGATTCGTGTCATCAGCGAGTGGCGGTTTGCACTGTATCCCAGTCTGAGAAACATTCCATACCAGGCAGCGGTGAGCATGAACAGGAGATAGGGCCTGAGAACATATGCGGTAAGCATGGCATCTTCAAGTGTAAACTTTCCTGTCTGCAAGACCACACTCACACTCTCTTGACTGAGAAAATAGAGAATGATGGTGCTTGGAAGCAACAAGGCGGTAAGATTGACAAGCGAGGTGCGGGTATAGTGTTTGAGCTTCTCCTGCTGCTTGAGTGCATACGCACTGCTCATCAAAGGAAGGCTCACCGCACTGATGGCATTGAAGAAGATTCCGTAGGGAGTCTGATAAAAGATGGTTGCATTGGCAAAGGCTGTAACACTCCCCTTCTCCAAGCTGGAAGCAAACAGGAAGCTGACCATTTGGGTAACGATCTGGATTCCCATACCCACGGTTACCAAAGACCAAGCTTTTACCACCGGTTTGAAGGGGGTGTCCTCCGCTTTGAGGGCAACTTTCAGACGATACCCATACCGACGGACCATCACGTACGAGTAGCTTCCCTGCAACAGGCCACCGGCAAGCACTGAATAGGCCATGCTCATCGGGCCAAGCCTATCGGAGAGAAAGGTCACTCCGAAGATGACGGCTAGAGAGAAGAGCAAGGGAGAGAGATATGCGTGCAAGAAGCTTGCATGCGACTGCAGTACACCGTTGAACGTGGCCGCCAAGCTGATGGTTGCCAGATAGACCATGAAAAAAGGAAGCAGTTTTGCACCGAGCTCTACCTGTTGGGAATCAAAATCACTGAGAAACCTGATCAGAGGCTCTGCATAGACGTAGGAGACAAGCACCAAGGGGATGAGCAATAGCGTCTGATAGGTGCACAACAAGCTGAACAGCTTCACTGAACGCTTCTTGTCATCGAGGGCTATGAGGGTGGAAAATGCTGGGATCAGGGCAGAGTTGACCGCCCCTTCTGCAAAGAGTTTTCGGAAATT
>JAAYQY010000340.1 GCA_012519125.1 Spirochaetales bacterium | reverse complement strand
TTCAGCAAGAAAGATCTTGAAGAGGTGTTCAGCCTCGAAAAGATCAACAAGGCTCCTGGGGTGTTCGATTACAAGAAGCTTGACTGGTTCAACGGCCAGTACATCCGTCAAATGGGCGATGAAGAGCTTACCGATATGCTGCTTCCCTATCTGGTGGACGCTGGTTTTCTGACTCTTCCTCTCTCTGATGAGGCAAGGCAGAAGATGGCCAGTCTCACCCCTGTGGTGAAAGAACGCATGAAAGTGCTGGGTGATGTGGTGGAGCTCAGTCGGTTCCTTTTTGAGGAGCCA
Source organism: Spirochaetales bacterium (assembly GCA_012519125.1). GTDB lineage: Bacteria > Spirochaetota > Spirochaetia > Sphaerochaetales > Sphaerochaetaceae > Sphaerochaeta. The sequence goes on along the minus strand of JAAYQY010000340.1, from coordinate 2,591 downwards.
ACCTATGAGGATGTCACTTTGTTCGCAGCCAAAGGGGTTGAGTTGCCGGTCGCATACGATGCCTTGCAAAGAGCGTACGAAGTGCTCAAGAAGGGGTTTGCTGACAAGAAGGAGACCCAATTGATTGAAGAGGAGCTGACAGAGCTTGCTCAGCAGCTTGGGGTGAAGGTGAATGCAGTCTTCATGCCGATTCGTGTTGCCCTTACGGGAAGCACCGTCAGCCTTCCCCTGTTTGATTCCATTGGCCTGCTTGGGCAGGACAAGACAGGTGCACGCATTGAAAACGCATTGGCTATACTGAAGAGAGGGGTAGTGTAAATGGCAGAAGTAACGATGGACAAGATTGTCTCCCTGTGCAAGCGACGTGGGTTTATTTTCCAGTCGAGCGAGATCTATGGAGGCCTCAACGGTGCGTATGACTACGGGCCATTGGGTGTACAGCTGAAGAACAATATCCGCGATTTCTGGTGGAAGGAGATGACTCAGATCCACGACGGCATCGTGGGCCTCGATGCCTCCATCCTGATGCATCCCCGTGTATGGGAAGCCAGCGGCCACGTCTCCAATTTCAGTGATCCCATGGTGGACTGCAAGCAGTGCAAGGCGCGTTTCCGTGCTGACCAGATTGACCTCAACGGGGCTTGTCCGACCTGTGGCACAAAGGACAGCTTCACCGAGCCGAGGAACTTCAATTTGATGTTTGCTACCCATATTGGTGCCAACGCCGATGCCAGTTCGACCATCTACCTCAGGCCTGAGACTGCCCAGGGTATTTATGTTGATTTCAAGAATGTTGTCTCCTCCAGTCGGGTGAAGATTCCCTTTGGCATCGCCCAGGTTGGGAAGTCGTTCCGCAATGAGATCACCACCAAGAATTTCATCTTCCGTTCCTGCGAGTTTGAGCAGATGGAGATGCAGTGGTTCTGCAAGCCCGGCACCGACGAGTCCTGGTTCTCCTACTGGAGAGAGCAGAGGATGGCGTTCTATCACAAGATGGGCATCAAGCCGAGCAGCCTCAGATGGCACCAGCACGGTCCGGATGAACTTGCCTTCTATGCAAAGGATGCCTATGACATCCAATTCCTCTTCCCGATGGGATGGCAGGAGCTGGAGGGCGTGCACAGCCGCACCGACTATGACCTGACCCAGCACCAGACCTTCAGCGGCAAGGAGATGACCTATCTCGATCCCGAGACCAACGAGCGGTACATCCCCTATGTAGTGGAGACTTCTGCAGGTCTTACCCGCAACGTGCTGATGGCGCTCAGCGATGCCTATGACGAGGAGGAGCTTGAAGGTGGCGATGTCCGCACCGTCCTGCACTTCCATCCCCGTCTTGCCCCTGTTGAGGTTGCTGTTCTGCCGCTGGTGAAGAAGGATGGCATTGCTGAATTCGCAGCCAAGCTGGAGAAGGACCTACGCGAAGATTTTTCCACCTTCTATGATGTCAGCGGAGCAATCGGCCGCAGGTATCGGCGTATGGATGAGATTGGTACCCCGTATTGCATCACCGTTGATTATCAGACGCTCGAGGATAACACGGTGACCCTGCGCCTGCGTGACAGCATGGAGCAGACCAGGGTTTCGATCTCTGACCTTGTGGGCACCATCAAACAGGCCACCAAGGAGTACAAGAGGGTGGAGCGGTAGGATGAACAACGCATTGAAGACCTTGATGGACCGCGGGTTCATCAAGGCATGTACGGATATGGATGCCCTCAGTGACCTTATGGACAAGGAGAAGGTAACCTTCTATGTCGGCGCTGACCCGACAGGGAAAAGCCTTCATATCGGCCATATGGTTCCGTTTTTTGCCATGCATCATCTGCAGCTGGCAGGACACAATCCCATCGCTTTGGTGGGTGGCGGCACAGCAATGATCGGTGATCCTTCGGGAAAGACCGAGATGCGCAAGATGCTCACCCCTGAGCAGGTTGCCGAGAACTGCAAGTCCATCAAGGACCAATTGGGAACTGTGGTGGATTTCTCCGAGCATCCAGAGGGTGGAATCGGCAAGGCCGTCATGCTCAATAATGCTGACTGGCTTACCGACCTGAACTATATCAGCTTCCTGAGGGAAATCGGCAGGCACTTCTCAGTAAACAGGATGCTGACCTTCGAGTCTTACAAACAGCGGCTTGAACGAGGGCTTAGTTTCATCGAGTTCAACTATCAGCTCCTTCAGTCATACGATTATTATGTCTTGAACAAAGAGCAGGGCTGTCGGCTGCAAATCGGTGGTGACGACCAGTGGGGCAATATTGTCAGTGGCATCGAGCTGATCCGCAAGATGGGTGGCAATGAGTGTTATGGATTGACCTTCAACCTGATCACCCGTTCCGATGGCCACAAGATGGGCAAGAGTGAGAAGGGCGCTGTATTCTTGGATCCTGAGCTCTTCAGTCCATACGACTTCTACCAGTATTGGCGCAATGTCAATGATGACGATGTGGTGAAGTTTCTCAAGCTGTTCACCTTCCTTCCCTTGGAAGAGATTGCCCAGTATGAGGGAGAGGGTGTGAACATCAATGAGGCGAAGGAGCGGCTTGCCTATGAGCAGACGCTGATCATCCATGGGCAGGAAGAGGCTG
>JAAYQY010000339.1 GCA_012519125.1 Spirochaetales bacterium | reverse complement strand
AGGCGGTGCAAAGGAAGTGAGTGAAGAAGTAATGCTCGAGGCAATTGCCACGGCTCAGCCGATCATCACCAAGCTTTGCGATGCTCAGATTGAACTGCGTAAGATTGCGGGCAAGGATAAGCTTCCCATTCCCCAGAAAACCGTTGACCTCACCTGGCTTGAGCCTGTGCGTGAGTACGCTCATCCGTTGATCAAGGAAGCTTCCTTCGTCAAGGGCAAAATGGAGCGCTATGCAGCACTTGCAAAGGTGCAGGGCGAAATTCGCGAGAAGTTTGCCGCGTTGCTTGAAGAGGATCCGAAGCGTGACGGTCAGCTCTCCTCCCTTTTTGAAGATCTGGAGTACGAAATCCTTCGCGCTTCCATCCTCAACGACGGAAAGAGAACCGATGGAAGAACGGTTGACCAGATCAGACCCATTACCTGTGAAGTAGGATTGCTTCCCAGGACTCATGGTTCTGCACTCTTCACCCGCGGTGAAACGCAGAGTCTTGCAGTCACCACCCTTGGTACTGCCAGCGACGAGCAGATGTTCGACACCATCGACGGTGAGAAGACCTTCAGCTCCTTCATGCTTCACTACAACTTCCCTCCGTACAGCGTTGGCGAGACCGGCCGTCTCTCCACCGGACGTCGGGAAATCGGACATGGACACCTTGCCCAGAGAGCGCTTGAGGCGATCATTCCTTCCAAGGAATCGTTTCCGTACACCGTTCGTGTGGTCAGTGAGATCATGGAATCGAACGGCAGTTCCTCGATGGCTTCTGTTTGTGGTGGCTGTCTCTCGCTCATGGATGCTGGCGTTCCCATCAAGAAGATGGTAGCAGGCATCGCCATGGGTCTGATCACAGAAGGTGCAGACTACGCCAAGTATGTCGTACTGAGTGACATCCTCGGTGAGGAAGATCATCTCGGCGACATGGACTTCAAGGTGACCGGAAGCCGTGATGGCATCACCGCTTTCCAGATGGACATCAAGATTGCAGGAGTGACTCCTGAGATCATGAAGAAGGCCCTCGATCAAGCCAAGCAGGGTAGAATGCACATTCTCGGCATCATGGAGCAGTCTTTGAATGCCCCCAGGACCGAGATCAGCGAGTATGCTCCGAAGATTCTCACCATGAAAGTGGATGAGGAGAAGATTGGTGCTGTCATCGGAACCGGTGGCAAGACGATCAAGGCCATCGCAAGCCAGAGTGGTGCTGAAGTCAACATTGCCGATGATGGAACTGTTACCATCTACGGTAGGAACAACGCTTCCGCGCAGCTTGCCAAGGATTTGGTCAAGTCCATCGTCGAGGAGCCCGAAGTGGGACGCATCTACGAAGGAACCGTCAAGCGCATCATGGACTTCGGTGCTTTCATTGAGATTCTTCCCGGCAAGGAAGGCCTTTGCCACATCTCCAAGCTGGCCAAGACCCGTGTCCAGAATGTTGAGGATGTATTGAAGGTAGGACAGGTTGTTCCGGTAAAGCTCATTGAGATCGACCGTCAGAACCGTCTGAATCTCAGCTACATCGATGCCCTTGAATCCAAGTAACAATGGCCAAAGCATCGATACCTGTACAAATCGTCAAACTGAGACCGGAGGCTTTGCTTCCGGTCTACAGTACGAGCCAGAGCGCTGGTGCAGATCTTTGTGCCTGCATTGAAGAGGATCTGATCATCGAGCCGACGCTGTATGCAAAGATTCCTACGGGACTGAGCATTCAGTTGCCCCAAGGCTATGAAGCACAAGTACGACCGAGAAGCGGTCTGGCCGCAAAGTACGGCCTGACTGTCCTTAATAGTCCGGGAACCATCGATGCGGATTATCGAGGTGAAGTGGCGGTGCTTCTGATCAATCTTGGTAAGGAGAGGGTTGTCATTCATCATGGCGACCGAATTGCCCAGTTGGTGGTGGCACCGTGTGTACAAGCATCCTTTCTTGAAGCATCGCATCTCGATGCTACCGAGCGGGGAAGCGGAGGATTCGGTTCTACGGGAGTATAGTTTTGGCTTCATCTGCGCGATTTCGCCTAGTATACAGCCACGTGGGAAGAGAGTATTTGCTCTCTTTCGTCGTGGCGTTCTTTTTTTTCTTCTTCATATTCTTCATCAACCAGATCCTGCTCATCGCACAGCGAATCCTGCTCAAGCAAGTGGACTATTTTTCTGTGCTTCAATTGGTACTCCTTTCCATACCACAGTTTTTGCTCTACACCTTTCCCTTCAGCTCCCTGACTGCATCCAGTATGGTGATAGGAGATCTTTCCGGCAACAATGAGATACTAGCCATCCGCAGCAGCGGAATCTCGCTCAAGCATGTCTTCTTTCCCATCATCATCATCTCCTTGATCTTCTCTTTCCTTACCTTTGTCACTGCAGACAAAGCGCTTCCTTGGAGTACGAAGAAGTATCGTGAGCTCTACACCAACCTGATGCGCGACCTTCCCACATTGGAGTTGGTGAGCAACAGCACCAACACCATAGCCGACATGGTCATGGTCAATAAGCTGGTTGAAGGCAATACGGTTCATGATGTCCTGCTCTTTGATACAGCGAAGGCGAGGGAAGGGCAGCTTCTCTCAGCACCTACCGCAGTCATCAGCCTGTACGACCTGAATGCGTTCATCTATCAGCTGGATTTGCAAAATCCACTGATTCTCAAAAGCGAAAGCGGGAAGCAGTGGGCGCTTTCAGAAGCGGAACAAGCACAATTTTTCCTTAACTTTTCCGGACAAATAGCATCACTCGCATCTGCTCTGCCGAGCCAACTCTCCATCAAGGAACTCAGGGCGAACATCGCCACTCACAAAAAGACCTACCAAGAGGAGGTGCAACGATACGACCAACGCATCAAGAGTGTCTCCTTGGAACTGGCAACCTTGCAACAAGCTCCGCTTGAGACCCAATTGACTGATATTGCTACAATCGAGAGGCTGCAAACTGAACTCAAGCGATTGGAAGAACGCAAGCCGATCAATTTCTACTACCAGTACTATCGTGCTGAATTACACAAGAAGTTTGCCCTTTCCAGCGCTTGCTTCATGCTGGTTTTTCTTACGTTCTCACTCTCATTCTTCCGAGTCAAACATGGCAGGCTCATAGGATTCGGCCTTTCGATGCTCGTTGCAGTAGTCTATTGGTACCTGCTCTTCTTTGCTCAGATGCAGATTTTTTCCATCTCGTTCTCTCCAGCCTTACTCATCTGGGCTCCCAATCTTATCCTCTTTACCTGTGGGCTTTTGCTTTTGTTGCACGCGAGGCGCCTATGAAGGTACTCGACCGATACATAATCCGCTCTGTCACCTCCGTTGCGTTCATGGCGCTGCTTCTCTGCACCCTCATGCTGATCAGCGTTGATTTGTTTGCAAACCTCGACTCCTACCTCACAGGCGAAGTGCCTGCGTTAACCATCGCAAAAATTACCTTGCTGGGAATCCCTGAATCGTTCATCTTTGCTTTGGGGCCTTCACTGCTTTTCAGTGCATCCTTTTTTCTCTCCCAGGTACAAGCGAACAACGAGCTGATCTGCATTCTGGGAAGCGGCCTCAGCTATCGGCGTCTTGTTGCTCCAATTCTCATACTCGGCCTGATGTTCTCAGCCGGCCAATTCATGTTCAGCGAGTATGTGCACATTCCCGCCTCACAGATGCGTGAGCGTTCACGTGACGAGCTCTTTGGCTTGAGGAGCACCTACGATAACAGAAACATCACGCTCACCGATCCCGGCAGAACCTATGTGGTCCATGCCAAGCAATATCGTGATGATGAGAGTCGCCTTACGCAGGTCATGTTGGTATTTCTTGATGAGCAAGGTACCTTCAATGGACGCATTGATGCAGCGTTTGCCTACTGGGAAGAAGCTCGGGGAATATGGAGGCTGGAGCGAGTCCGTAGCCAAGCGATAGAACCTGGGGAACTTACGATCAGCATGACAGAACACCAGACACTGTATTTGGATGCCTTTACGCTTGAGCCTGCCTTTTTTCGAAACCTGAGCAGTGACATCAAGACGATGGAGCTTTCTGCAGCACTTAGGTACCTGAAACGCATCAAAGTACTGGACCCTTTACGCCATCCCGGCCTTTCCACCGATCTGGTCGAACGGCTCTTGGGTAATCTGAGTCCCTTGGTTATGCTTTTCATTGCATGCACCATCAGTTACCGGTACAAAAAGAATGTCCTGTTGTTCAGCATCATCACCAGCCTTGGCATCGCGGTCATCTATTACGTGGTGCAAATGGTGACACTCATCATGGCAAGGCAAGGAGTCATCGGCGCCGTTTGGGGTATGGTAATCCCCATGATTGTGATAGTATGCATTGCACTGGCAGAACGAGCTGCCGTCAGATAGGGGTAAGCATGCACATATTCAAGCAGTTACATCAGGATACCACAAGCAAGGCTCGCCTTGGTTTGCTCAGTCTCGGCCATGGCGAAGTGGAAACCCCGGTTTTCATGCCGGTCGGTACCAACGGTACCGTAAAAGGGATGTTTCATGAGGACGTACGCAAAATCGGCTACAAGCTGATCCTGGGCAATACGTATCATCTGTATCTTCGCCCAGGTCTTGAAGTTCTCGATCAATTTGGGGGGCTGCACAGCTTTTCCAATTGGGATGGGAACCTTCTCACTGACAGCGGTGGATTTCAGGTGTTCAGTCTCAGTGGTCTGAGAAAAATCGGGGAGAAAGGCGTTACCTTCCAAAGCCACATAGATGGTTCGAAGCATATCTTCACTCCAGAAAGTGTAGTGGATACCCAGAAAGTGATCGGCAGCGACATTGCCATGTGCCTCGATGTCTGTACTCCCCCTGAGATCAGTCACCGTGCTGCGCTTGAGGCAATGAACATCACCCACAGTTGGGCACAAAGAGCGCTCGATCACCGCAAGGCTCTTGGAGAATCGTTCAGAGGAAATCTCTTTGGCATTGTCCAGGGCAATTTCTACGAGGATCTGAGAAAACAAAGTGCAGAGTTCTTCAACGAGATGGATTTTCCTGGAATCGCCATCGGAGGGCTATCGGTAGGGGAGACCAGTGAACAGTTCTCACACTACTTGCAGTACACAGCTGACTTGGTGACACGGGACAAACCTCGCTATGTGATGGGTATCGGAAGTCCTGATTACATTCTTGAGGCTGTGGAGAACGGCATCGATATGTTTGACTGTGTGCTTGCCACCAGAATGGCTCGCAACGGGGCGGTGTTCACAGACGATGGTGTCGTTACTCTCAAGAAAGCAATGCACAAGTTCGACCATGGTCCCATCGAAGAGGGTTGCACATGCCGTGCCTGTACACAGTACAGCAGAGCATATATGCATCATATGGTGAAGACAGGGGAGATGCTGGGCGGCATGCTTGCCACCGAGCACAATCTCACCTATTTCCATCGCTTGATGGAGAATGTTCGCCTTGCGATCAGGGAGAACCGTTTTGCATCTTTCAAGAGGGACTACCTTGCACGATTCTACGGAAAGTAGGGGTTCTGCAAAACACAGCCTCGTCATCATGCTCTGCACCCTGCTCAGCCGCCTGCTCGGGATAGTAAAGGCGCGAGTGCTCGGCTCCATCTTTGGAGCCGGTGCGGTTGCTGATGTTATCAACTTCACCTTCAATATTCCCAATAATTT
>JAAYQY010000338.1 GCA_012519125.1 Spirochaetales bacterium | reverse complement strand
TGTCTCAGCCTACCCTGAAATGCACCTCTTTGTCACCCAAAAAACTGTGGACCTTCACCACAGCCTCACCCCCTTTTCCAATGCTGCGGACATAGATCACTGAACACCCACCCTTGGTGGTCTCCATCTCGGGACTGGCAAGCCCAAGCGGCCCTACCACCTCAACATGGTAGGCGATACAGGCGTACGGCAACAAACGCTGTTCACCTTCACGCTCTATACGCACCTTGATTGCTGCCATATCGTACGTAGGTCCTGCCAACGAAAGCTCACCCTTGCTAGCTTTTAGGACCATGATCGGCTTGCTTCCCACCCGTACAGTCTCGGAGACTGCCACCTCATCGTCGATGAGTCCTTCCAAAACCCACGTCCCATTCCCCTTGCCCCAGTTGCCGATATAGGTGTTGAACATATTCACTGCATCCTGGTAAGAAAGCTTGTGCCGAAGCAGGACCAATGCCATCCTGATCGTATCCAAGCCTTTCAGCTGCCCGCCTTGCCTGCCGACCTTTCCCAAAAGCCTGGCGAGGCGCTTGCGCTCTGCCTCTCCCAAATAGGCTTCATCCTTCAGCCGGTCCCCGATGAAATCATCGATGAGAACCGGGGGATGCGAAAGATGCGGGAAGCGCTTTTTGTCAGGCAGGAAGATACCCACTTCCTTGCCGTTGTACTTCAGCCTGAGCTTATCGCAGTTGGTGGCCACATAGGTCCGGCTCAAGGCAGCCTTGGGATAGTCGCCTCCGTCGAAGGAAGAGAGGAGACTGAGCATCGGAACGGCCGAAGCTTGGCTTCGATAGACCGCAGCCGCAGGTTTTTCCACACGGTTGATATCCAACACCCCATGATAACAGATCTGGTCACCGCTTCTGAAATTCGCATGGGTGAAATAGTCGTGCATGCACCACCCTATCACCCCTGAAAGCCCTTTCATTGCCTTTGCTTGCTCAAGCACCTGGTAGTGGCGAAGGGCATGGGAGGTATGCATGCGTGGCGGGTCTGACAGCTTGGTTGGATACATATGGCCGCAGAACTCGGTTACCAGGTAGGGGTATGAGGACTTGCACACCTGCTTCTTGGGAAGCAAGGCCCTTCCCTTCCCCACATAGGAGAAATCGTTGAAGGTGTAGACATCCTCAAGGAAGCTGCTCTTCTTCAGGTTCCGCACCCCTGCAGTCATGCGATGGGGGTCGAGCTGATGGGCAAGAGCGTTGGTCTTCTCATACAAGTCATCATCGTCAGGCGACTCATTGACTCTCACACCCCAAAGGATGATCGAGGGATGGTTGCAGTCGCGTTCTACCATCGATCTCACATTGGCCAGGCATGCTTCACGCCAATGGCTTGCTTTGCCGATATGCTGCCAGCCGGGAATCTCCTCAAACACAAGCAGGCCCAGCTCGTCGCAAGCATCCAGAAAGGATGGATCTTGGGGATAGTGACTGGTACGCACGAGGTTCACTCCTAGCTCTTTGAGGGTGCGTGCATCCTCAAACTGCAAGGAGGGAGGGGCAGCATAGCCCAGATAGGGGTAGTCCTGATGACGGTTCAGGCCCACCAGCTCTACCCGCTTGCCGTTGAGATAGAAGCCCTCAGGAGCAAAAAAAGCGGTACGGACGCCAAAGCGGAGGACTCGCTCTTCCTCAGAACCGAAGCGAACCTTCAGCGTATAGAGATGGGGATCCTCCACTGTCCACTGCCTAAGGTCTGTTCTTTTGAACGTATGGGAATACCTGTTGTCCCGTACCTCTGCACTCCCTTGTGCTATGAACTGGTCCTTGTCAAACAGGTCAAGAAGGACACTCCCCTGCCCAAACCCGGATGTCTCTCCCTCAACCAAAATGGTATCAAGCGTGGGGGTGGCAATCTTCACGTTGGCAACATGTACGCTGGAGTGAACCACAAGCGATGCTGTGCGATAGATGCCGGCAAAACTGAGATAGTCCATGCTCCCCCCAAACGGAGGGAATGAGGCATCCTCGCGAGCATCAACCACCACAGTAAGGACGCCGGTTCCCATCTTCCCGACTTCCACGGTACACGGCAGGTACGCTCCCTCGTGCTCGGCAACCAACTGCCCGTCCCAGTAGTAGCGGGCACTGCTGGCAATGCCTTCAAAGCGAAAAGACAGCCTCTCATCCTCTTTCAATGCAAGGCAAGAGGAGAAGCGGTAGGTGAAGGTGAGGCAGTGCTCCCCTTCCAAGTGATAGGTTGGGTAAAACGGGAGAGGCGTATGAGGCAGTTCTATCTGTTGCCAGTCCGAAACATCGATCACTGGTTCAAGGAACGAAGGCTCAAAACCCTGATGAAACAACCACCCCTCATTGCAAGGCATCGTGCGATACATACTCACCTCCATGTTTGGTATATCAGCAGGTTTTGCAACAAGCAAGTGCACTCGCTTGAAATAGATGCCCTTTTTGTTCTATGGTTACGGTATCAGTACACCAAATATCACAGGAGTTCATCATGGACATTTCCCCTTTGCAACGTGTTCGGTATGCATACCAGCCCAAGCTTCCGCCAATCCTGAAAGAGAATATTGCTGACGTGGTCCCCACCCTTGGGGAGAAAACCAGCTCAGCCACCGACCAAGATGCGATCAAGAGCCTTTTTCCCCATACCTATGGCCTTCCTCGCGTCTCATTCTCCAAAGGCAAGAGCGAAAAGATTGCACAAAAGCGCAATGTCGGGGTCATTCTCAGCGGTGGGCAGGCACCCGGCGGACACAACGTCATCAGTGGCCTCTTTGATGCCCTGAAGGCTGCAAATGAGCAGAACACGCTGTATGGCTTCAAGGGAGGCCCGTCGGGAATTCTTGAGGACTCCTACAAGATCATCGACAGCGACTACCTGCAGGCATACCGCAATACCGGTGGGTTTGACATCATCGGAAGCGGAAGAACCAAGCTCGAGACTGAAGCGCAGTTCGAAGTGTGTGCCCAAGTGTGCAAGAAGCATGAGATCACAGCCTTGGTCATCATCGGGGGAGACGACTCGAATACCAACGCCGCAGTCTTGGCTGAGTACTTCCTTGCCAAGGGACACGGTATCCAGGCAATCGGATGCCCAAAGACCATCGACGGCGACCTGAAGAATGAGTTCATCGAAGTCTCCTTTGGTTTTGACACGGCTACCAAGACCTACAGTGAGCTGATCGGCAACATTGAGCGCGATGCCAACAGTGCAAAGAAATACTGGCACTTCATCAAGCTCATGGGCCGCAGTGCCAGCCACATCGCCTTGGAGTGTGCCCTCGAAACCCAGCCGAACATCTGCTTGGTGAGTGAGGAAGTCGAGGCTCGCAAACAGAGCTTGGTGAGCATTGTGGACTCCATCGCCCAGGCTGTCTCCAAGCGTGCAGACAATGGCAACAACTTCGGGGTGGTCCTGATCCCCGAAGGGCTGGTTGAGTTCATTCCCGAGATCAAGGCTTTGATCGAAGAGATCAACCACCTGCTTGCCAAAGAGGAAGCAGCTTTCAATGCAATTTTCGATACAACCGGGCGCATCAGCTTCGTCGAAAGCCACTTGAGCAAGGCCTCCGCCACTGCTTTCTCCGTCCTTCCCAATGAAATCAAGGCCCAGCTTCTGATGGATCGCGACCCGCACGGCAACGTACAGGTCTCCCGCATCGAAACTGACAAGCTGCTTGCTGAGATGGTGGAAGTTCGACTCAAGCAGATGAAGAAGGACGGAAGCTACAAGGGCAAGTTCAGCTGGATGACCCACTTCTTCGGCTATGAGGGCCGCTGTGCTTTCCCGACCAACTTCGACGCAGACTACTGCTATAGCCTTGGCTACAATGCGTTCATGCTCATTGGTGCCGGTCTGAGCGGATACCTCTCCTCGGTGACCAACCTTTCCCAGATTTCTGATGCTTGGCAGGCCGGTGGCATTCCCATCACGATGATGATGAACATGGAAGTCCGCCACGGGGAGAAGAAGCCGGTCATCAAGAAAGCCCTTGTGGAGCTGGAAGGCGAGCCGTTCAAGTACTTCGCCTCCCATCGGGACAAGTGGGCTATCGAGACGTGCTTCACCTACCCCGGAGCTGTCCAGTACTTCGGACCTGCCGAAGTGTGTGACAGAACCACAGTGACCCTGGCACTCGAGCAGGGCAACTGATTCCCAGAAGACCAGGTTGTCATACGGCAACCTGGTTTTTTCTTGTGCTCATTGCACAAGAATTCAGGCCAGTGCCCTCTCTCCCTATGGTATACTCGCCATGGAGGATATCACTGATGGACAAACTCACGATGCAAGGAGTGTGGCAGCTTTCACCGCTGAAAAAAGAAGCGGTTGCGCCTTACTGCACTCATTTCCTTACCCATGATCATATCGATTGCACCCTTCCAGGGGACATACACTCAGCCCTGCTCGCCCAAGGACTCATCCCCGATCCCTATCAGGGATGCAACGAGCTGGATATCCAGTGGGTGGGACAACAGGATTGGGTGCTCTTTAGAACATTTTCAGTCAGCGAAGCACAACTTGCAATCGGATCAGCTGTTCTCACACTCACCATGGCTGATACCTTCATCACCGTTCTGGTCAATGATACAGAAATAGGAACCTGTGACAACCAGTTTCGCCGCTGGCGTTTTGATGCACAACACGCCCTGAAGAAGGGAGAGAATACCATCTCCTTGGTGTTTGAAAGCGCAGAAAAACGAGCGGTTGAGGAAGCTGCAAAGCTGGCCTACCCCATTCCCTACTCAGTCTATCCTGTCTCTGCAAAGCACAGGAACCTGGTACGAAAAACCCAGTGTCACAGCGGATGGGACTGGGGCCCGTGCATCCTCAGTTTCGGCATCTATGACCAGATCCAGCTCGAGTTTGTTGAGGAAGGCCTGGTCGAATCGGTCAGTTGCACAACCAAGGAGTTGGATGCAAAGACGTGGGACCTCACCGTGGAGGTGCTGTTCAACGCCAAGACCAAGCAAACCCTCTCCTGCCGTGCAGAGATTGCGAACACCACCCAAGAAGGAACCATCGAGCCTGTGGTCGGCATGAACAAGATCACCTTCCGCCTGCTCTGCCACGATATCCAGAGGTGGTGGCCCAATGGGGAGGGCAAGGCCGTACTCTACCCGCTCACCCTCACCATCGGAGCTCAAGAGATTACCAAGCGTATCGGGTTCAGGACCCTCACCGTCAAAACAGAGGAAGATGAACAGGGGGGCAAGGGCATGGTCTTCTCCGTCAATGGACGGGACATCTTTGCAAAGGGTGGAAACTGGATTCCCATGGATGCTCTCTTCTCCCGGATTACGAAAGACCGCTATGAAGAGCTGCTCCAAGCATGCGCCGATGCAAATATGAATATGATCCGTGTATGGGGAGGAGGGCTCTACGAGCATGAGGCATTCTATGACCTCTGTGATGAGAAAGGCCTGCTCATCTGGCAGGACTGCATGTTCAGTTGTGCCATGTATCCCTCGAACCCCGAGTTCCTCGCCTCGGTGGAGGCAGAGCTGCGTTATCAGGTTCCGCGCTTGAAGGATCATCCGTCTTTGGCATTGTGGTGCGGAAACAACGAAGATTTGGGTGCCATCACCTGGTATGAGGAGTCTCGCAAGAACAGGGATCGCTATGTCATCGACTACGACCGTCTCAATGAGGGTGTGGTGGCAAGAGTCATCGCCGAGCTCGACCCAGGAAGAACCTGGTGGCCCTCCAGCCCCTCAGCAGGGCCTGGGGACTTCTCTGACAACTGGCATAATGACAGCAGGGGCGACATGCACTTCTGGTCGGTCTGGCATGAGGGCAAGCGCTTTGAGGCATACTATGAGATCAATCCACGCTTTGTCAGTGAGTTCGGCTACCAGAGCTTCCCCTCCCTCTCCACCGTTGCAAGCTATGCGCCACCTACCATGTGGAACCTGACCAGCCCGGTCATGGAACACCACCAGAAAAATGATCGGGGGAATTCGATCATCATCGAGAACTTCTCCCGATACTTCCGCTTCCCTTCCGATTTCGAGCAGATGCTCTACCTCTCCCAAGTCCAGCAAGCGATGGCCATGAAGATGGCGATTGAGTACTGGAGGACCACCATGCCTCACTGCATGGGTACCCTGTATTGGCAGCTCAATGACAACTGGCCGGTCGCCTCCTGGTCTTCCATCGACTACACGGGCAAATGGAAGCTGCTGCACTATGCAGCAAAACGCTTCTATGCACCAGCACTTCCCATCGCCTACCAGAAAGAGGACGGCAAGGTTGAGGTGTACGTAGTCCATGATGGGCCGAAGCCCATCATGGATGCCAAGCTGTCGGTCAAGTTCTGCACCTTCGACGGACAGAAACTGGGAAAACAGGAG
>JAAYQY010000337.1 GCA_012519125.1 Spirochaetales bacterium | reverse complement strand
TGGAGACAAAATGTTGATGGGACTGGATATCGGCTCCAGCCGGACCAGATGCGTAATCGGCTCAGTAAGCCGTGAGGGCCAGTTGATGGTCGACAGCATCTGTGAGCATCCGAGCGAGGGAGTCCGTGCCGGTTCAATTGTCAATATAGAACAAACGCTGAAAACCATCCAGACGGTGATCAATGAGGCAGAGCTCCAGGCAGGAGCAGAGATGAGTGAAGTCATCATCGGCATCGGGGGAGAGAATATCATCGGCATCCCCAGTACCGGGGTGGTTGGAATCAACGGCAAAGACCAGGAGATCAAACGCGAGGACATCTTCCGCAGTCTGGAAGTGGCCCGTGCCTTTGAACTTCCCCAAGACAGGGAGATACTGCACACCTTGGTGCAGGACTTTCAGATTGACGGGCAGATGGGTATCAAGGATCCGATCGACATGCTCGGACACCGACTGGAGAGCAGGGTGCTCATTGTCACTGCCTCTTCGGCTATCTGTCAGAATGAACGAAAATGTATCCAGCGATCGGGGCTTTCGGTCCAACGGCTTGTCTTGCAAAGCCTTGCAGACAGTGAGGTGGTGCTCAGCAGTGAAGAGAAGGAGATGGGGACAATCCTCATCAACATCGGAAGCGGCATCACCAATATGATCGCCTATACCAACGGGTCTCCTGTGTACACCGGGGGCGTGAACTTGGGAGGGGAGGCTGTCACCAATGACATCGCCTACATTCTGAACAAGACCCGTGCAGCAGCAGAACAGATCAAATGTGAGAGTGGACACAGCTATGTTCCCTCGGTTAGCAGTGAAGAGATGATACTGATACCCCAAGTCGGAGGCCTTCCTCCGATCAAGATGCCCAAAAAGGAGCTGAGCAAGGTCATCGAACCCAGGATGGCAGAAATTTTCTCCCGCTTGCAAAGCGATTTGGAAAAAGCCCAAGTACAAGGTTCTTTCGGTGGCGGGGTGGTATTGGTAGGCGGTGGAGCGCTGCTCAGCGGCGTTACCGAGCTTGCCAGTGAAATTTTCAGGCTTCCGGCACGCCTTGGGTTTCCCGAGGCAATCGGGGGCTTGGACCGCTCGTACATCAGTCCCCAGTACACCACGGTGTTGGGACTGCTCAAGAGCGAGGCGCGCAAGGTCCGCGAGACGGGAGCCACACCGAAGGCCCGCAAGGACAGGGTGCGACGGAAAGAGGGTGGGGCATCCTCCAAGCTCCGGGATTTTTTCAGGACATTGTTCTAAGAGAGCCGCAGGGCAAAGGAATAGGCTATGGATTTTGGAATGTTTGAAGTAGAGGATATGGTCCAGGACGAACAGGCCACCTCCACGATCATCAAAGTGGTCGGGGTAGGTGGAGCTGGTGGCAATGCGGTGAACCGCATGATCGCCAGCGGCTTGAAGAAGGTGCATTTTGTCACCATGAACACCGATATGCAGGCCCTTCAGCGATCCAACGCTCAAATCCGAATCCCAATCGGCAAGGAGTTGACCGGGGGGCTAGGCGCCGGAGGCATACCCGAAGTCGGAGAAAAGGCTGCCCAGGAGAGCAAGGAGGACATTCGTCGCGAGATTGAGAATGCCGACATGGTCTTCATCACTGCCGGAATGGGTGGTGGTACCGGTACCGGGGCAGCTGCAGTGGTTGCCGAGATTGCCAAGAGTTGCAATGCTCTGACCGTTGCCGTAGTCACCACTCCTTTTGCTTTCGAAGGAAAGAAAAAGCTGATGCTTGCGCAGGCAGGCATTGAGAAACTGCGTAAGCAGGTCGATACCCTGATCATCATCCCCAACCAGTACCTGCTCAAGGTAGTGGAGAACAACACCCCGATCAAACAGGCCTTCCTGATGGCTGACGAGGTGCTGTACATGGGCGTACAAGGAATCAGCGAGCTCATCACCGAACCGGGTGAGATCAATATTGACTTTGCTGACGTGCGTACTGTCATGAAGGGGAAGGGCGATGCGCTGATGGGCATTGGCTTCGGAGAGGGTGCAAACCGTGCTGTCGATGCAGCCAGACAGGCGATCAACAATCCCCTGCTTGAGAATGCAAGCATTGAAGGGGCCAAGAGCGTGTTGGTGAACCTTGCAGGAAGTGACAATCTCACCTTGCAGGAGTATCAGGATGTTGTGGAGTTGGTCACCGAGAAGTGTGCTGAGGACGCTCTTGTGATCGCTGGACAGGCCTTCAACCCTGAACTTGGGGATCGCATCAAGGTGACGGTGGTCGCCACGGGATTTGAGCGCAAAGAGGATGTCGTAGGGGCTGAGCTCGCCGATATGGATATGGTCAAGCGTCGCTATGCTTCTGCGAAGGTGAGCGAACATCGGGAAGAGGAGAGTGCTCCTGCAGCAAAGAAACAGAGTGAAGAGGAGCATGATGTGGGAGCTATCCAGGTAAACCGCTGGCAGGATCTGCAGAAGCAACTTGGAAAGGGCCCGAGCACCAACACCAATGACTACACCATCCCTGCAGTCTTGCGTTACTCACGCAACAAGCCGGATGAAAAATAGAGATGGCCGATCCTGCCTCCCTCCTTCTGCTTGAGGAGTACAGAGACTATCTGGGCCTTCAGCGTCGCCTCAGTGAGGCGACGCAATCTGTATACGAGCATGAGGTGCGCTTGCTTCTTGAGCAAGGGATGGATCTTGGGAGTGTGAAAGCCCATGAAATTGAGGTCTATGTACAGCATCAGGTTGTACAGCGAACACTCAGCGAACGCAGCGTGGGGAAAATGCTCTCTGCCCTGCGTTCTTTCTTCACCTACCTGCAGCTGCAGAAAGTTCGCATCGACAATCCCGTTTTGCTCATCCAGCGTTCCCATCAGCCAGCCCTCCTTCCTCAGGTCGCTACCCTCAAGCAGGTGGAAGCCTTGCTGGAGAGCATAGATACCTCTGATGCATTGGGGTATCGTGATCGCACCATCTTCGAGCTCATCTACTCATGCGGCCTGAGAATCAGCGAAGCCTGCAACCTTGAGGTCAGTGACTACCAAAGCGGGTACCTCAGGGTGCTCGGCAAGCGGGGAAAACTGAGGATTTTGCCCGTGGGTGAGGTCGCTCACTCGTTCCTGAAGACATACCTGGAGGAGGTTCGCCCCTCTTTGGTCGGAGCCAAACGCTCGGTCAAAGCTCTCTTTGTCGGGCGAAGAGGTCGCAAGCTTACCCGTCAGGCCATCTACAAGCGGTTCATGATGTACACAGGACTTTCCGATATCGAGGCGAAGGTCCACACCTTGCGTCATAGTTTTGCCACGCATCTGCTGGAGGGTGGGGCGGACCTGCGAAGTGTCCAGGAGCTGCTCGGCCACAGCGATATCAAGACAACCCAGATTTACACCCATGTGGATACCACCGCCTTGCAGGATGCATACCGTAGGTTTCACAAGGAAGAGGAGCCTTCATGAGCATTCTCTGGTTGCTCTGCCCTGTCATAGCTTTCGGCTCCTTCGTCGACGCGATAGCCGGTGGTGGTGGGCTGATCACCCTCACCGCCTACGTTGCGGTGGGACTGCCACCCCAAACAGCATTGGGGAACAACAAGTTTGCCTCCTCCAGTGGGACACTCATCGCTTCCATCCGATATATCGCCCATTCGCAGGTCTCCCTTCTGGTAGGAGTGGTAGCCATCATCTTCAGCTTTCTTGGTTCCGGCTTCGGCTCGCTCATGGCCACCCGCTATGCTTCCACGTATCTGAACTACTTGCTGGTTTTCCTCGTTCCCGCACTCGCCCTGTTCATGATGCTCAAACCTGATTTTGGGCAGGCAAAGAGCCGCTCAAAGCCATTCGTCGTCCTTTTGGGTATGATTACCGGCTTGGTGATGGGCATGTATGATGGATTCTTCGGGCCGGGGACCGGCATGTTTCTCACCCTGATCTTCACCTCAGTGCTTGGCTTGGACCTTCTGAAGGCCTGTGGAACAGCCCGGGTTGTCAATCTTGCCTCCAATGTGGCTGCTTTGGCGGTCTTCCTCCGCCATGGAGCCATCGATTTTGCCATCGCCATTCCCTGTGCCTTGAGTGCCATCATAGGCGGATACCTTGGCAGCACCCTCGCCCTAAGCGTAGGCGTCAAGGTTTTGAAGCCGGTCATGCTCTTTGTCCTTGCCATCCTTTTGGTCAAGGTGGTGGTGGGAATGTTCTGAAGCAAACGACCTTTTGTCCACTCTTCTCTTGCATGAAACTCTCTGTCTTGCTTGCCATCAGCCTTCTGCCTCTCTCCACGAGAGAGAAAGTGGAACTTGCTTACCAATACCCTTCGCTCCCATCTCTGCTGAGGCGGCTGGGAAAGACGAGGACACGTTTGGAGCGTATGCTCAGCTTTCTAGCTGACGGAAAGACCAAAGTCTGTTTTTTTGGTATGCCCAGCTATCCTGCAACGCTTGCACAGCTTGAGAATCCACCATTCCGTCTCTTCTACCAAGGCCAGCTCCCCCAAGCGAGTTCACAGCTTCTTACTGTTTGTGGAACCCGCTACCCTGATGGGCAAGGCTCGCACCTTGCCTATGCATTCGCTCTTGAGGCATCGGCCAATGGATGTGATTTGGTCATGAGCAACAGTCGTGGCAGCGATCGGGGTTGTCTCTACGCCATCGGGGATCTGGGAAACGATGGGTATGTGGTTTGTGATGCAGGGCTTGCCACCAAACGCATCCAGTCGAACACCCTGCTTTCCCAGGCCAATCTGCTCTCACCCTTCGAACCCGATGACCAAGCCCTGCCATTCCGCTGTCTTGCCCGCAACGTCGTTTCGACGGCATTGGGGATGGTGACCGTCGTGCTTCAGGCGCCTCTTCGTTCCGGCGCCCTTGCCTGCGCCACATCAGCCTTGGATGCAGGACGGGATGTCTATGTGCATGCAGAAGCCCTGCGCTCCGGGCCGCTGGGAGAGGGCAGCCGAGCCTTGGTTGAGATGGGATGTCCTGTGTTCGCATCCTATGCAGAGCTTGCAGCCCTCCTTCATTGGTCTGCTTCAGTGCATCTGAGACAGACCACCAGTGGCGATGCGTTGTATCGGTTTGGTTCAGCATGGTATAGTCTGCAGTATGACTGATGAGCATTTGGTCGAGGCTTTTCTCGAGACGGAACGAACGGTGAGGG
>JAAYQY010000028.1 GCA_012519125.1 Spirochaetales bacterium | reverse complement strand
CCCCACATGACTGTGTATGATAACATGGCATTTGGTCTGAAGATCCGCAAGTTCCCCAAGGAAGAGATTGACCAGCGCGTTCGCGAAGCTGCCAAGATCCTCGAAATCGAGGAACTGCTCGACAGAAAGCCCAAGGCCCTCTCTGGTGGACAGAGACAGCGTGTTGCAGTAGGCCGCGCTATCGTCCGCAAGCCCAAGGTATTCCTCTTTGACGAACCCCTTTCCAACCTCGACGCAAAACTTCGTGTCCAGATGCGCGCAGAGATCTCTTCCCTGCACAACCGCCTCAAGGCAACGATGATCTACGTCACCCACGATCAGGTTGAAGCCCTCACCATGGCAGACGTCATTGTTGTCATGAAGTTTGGTGTCATCCAGCAGATTGGTGGACCTCTCGATCTGTACAACAACCCGAACAACAAGTTTGTTGCCGGATTCATTGGATCTCCTCCGATGAACTTCTTGGAAACCGCTGTTGAAGCAGATGGTTCTGACATCTATGTCAATGAGGGAACCTTCCGCCTCAAGGTCACCGCAGAGCAGAAGAAGATGCTTACCCCCTATGTGGGCAAGTCAGTCACCTTCGGTGTCCGCCCTGAGGATGTAACCTTCAGCAATACTCCCAAGGATGGCGAGACCATCAATGGTACCATCAGTGTTGTTGAACCGCTCGGAAGTGAGACTCACGTCTATGTGTCCACCTCCAAGAGCCAGGTCATCGGCAAGATTGAACCGAACCTCGTCCCTGCTCCGGATACCAAGATTTCCTTGATTCCCGACATGGTCAAGGCAAAGTTCTTCGATATGGAGACCGAGCAGGTCATCAAGGCCTAAGTTCACAGCCAGCTATTCTACCGGCCCTTTCTGGGGCCGGTTTTTTGTATGTATCTCTTGCATCGCTATAAGAAAAACCCTTGCAAATCAAACGATCCGCAAGGGTTTTTTGCTAGGCAAGACATTGTCTGGTTAGGAGACTTTCGAAGACCTCGACTTGGAGTACAGGTCGAATGCAACAGCAGCAAGAAGGACAAAACCCTTGATCGCCTGCTGCCAGTCGGTGCTGATACCGATGATCGACATACCGTTGTTCAGCACACCGATGAACAGGCCTCCGACCACTGCACCAATGATGGTTCCTACACCACCAGAAACAGCCGAGCCGCCGACATAACATGCTGCAATGGCATCCATCTCAAAGTTCTGTCCTGCCTTCGGAGTGGCTGAGTTGAGACGGGCTGTGAACACCATGGCAGCTACTGCCGCCAAGATTGCCATATTGGTATAGATCCAGAACATAACCCATCTGACTTTGACACCTGATAGCTCTGCAGCTTTCCTATTTCCTCCAAGGGCATAGATATGACGACCTTGAACTGTTTTGGATGCCACGAATTGATACGCGATAACAAGAATGCCCAACAAAATCAAGATATTGGGGAATCCCTTGTACACTGCAAAAACTACGGTGAACGCAACCAGAACCGTTGCTATGAAGATTACCTTTCCGAGCCAAACACCGGCCGGAAGTATATCAAAATCATACTCCTTCTGCTTTTTCCGCTTTTGAATCTCACCAAAGATGATCAATGCAACAATGAGCAAACCAATCAACAGGGTAAAGACATGGAAATTCAATTTCCCAACGGCGAAGCCTCCAAACGGATCAGGAATATAGCCGGACGACATCAACTGGAACTCCCTGGGGAACGGAGCCTTTGTCTGCCCTTTCATGATGACCTGACCAAGACCTCGAAATACAAGCATGCCTGCCAAGGTGGCTATG
>JAAYQY010000002.1 GCA_012519125.1 Spirochaetales bacterium | reverse complement strand
TACGCTCGCCGACCACCAGCAGGTTTCCAGCCATCCTCTGCGCTGTTTCCAAGCCGCAAAGCTGCAGCACAGGTTCTCTGGCAGGAAGAGGCCTGCTTGTGCCCTGTGCAGAGGCTTGCTTGAGCGCCTTGATGTGTTCGGCGGTGGTGCCGCAGCAACCACCTACGATATTCAGCCTTCCTGCTTTCAGAAGTCCAAGCAACTGCTCGGCCATCTGCTTGGCAGTAAGCGTATAGTTGCCCTCCTTGTCGGGAAACCCTGCATTAGGGTGAGCACTCACGTAAAACGGACAGATCGTGGAGAGCTCTTCGATCAGGGGAAGCATCTCCTCTGGCCCGGTGGAACAGTTGAGCCCTAGGCTGAACAGAGGGTATGCACTGAGGCTGGTCACAAAGGCAGAGAGGGTCTGCCCACTGAGCGTTCTTCCGCTCTGGTCACTGAAGGTCACACTCACCATGATGGGGACCTTGCGGTTCTGCACTTCCATCTCCTCAACACACGCCTGGATGGCACTCTTGGCCACCAGGGTATCGAAGACGGTCTCGATGAGCAGAAGATCAACCCCTCCCTCAAGCAGGGCTTTCACCTGTTGGCGGTACATCGCCAGAAAGGCAGGGTAATCACTCTGGCGGTAGGCTGGGTCCTCCACCTTGGGAGAGAAGGCGAGCGAGCGGTTGGTAGGGCCGATGCTTCCCGCTACAAAGGCGTATCCTTCTGTGTTCGCCTCATGGTCCGCTGCCGCTTCACGAGCGATTTCACAGGCTGCCTGGATGATCGTCTCCACCTCATCGGAGAGACCGTACTCAGCCAAATTGAACGCGTTGGCACAGAACGTGTTGGTTTCAATGATGTCTGCACCACTGTTCAGGTAGTCACGGTGGATCTGGTAGATTACATCGCCTCGGGTGAGGTTGAGCACCTCATTGCATCCAAGGGCCACTCGGTCTTCAAAGGTATAATCATCCGTATCAAGGTCCTGGCTTTGGATCATAGTGCCCATCGCGCCATCAAGCAGGACTATGCGCTGTGCGAGCAGATGCTCAAGGTATTGGGTTCTGTTCATCGTGGGTGCAAACCTCCAGCCGGCCACCGATGGCCAGTGTATCTTCAATGACAACCAGGACGGAAAGGATTCCCTCCTGGGAAGAAAGCTTTGTACAGACGCGCTGCGCATCGCTTTTTGTCTGTACCTGATTGCAACCTGCGGTTGCCCAAGCATCGGCAAGAGCGGCATCTGTTGCTGCCACCAGTACTGCATCTGCCCGCCCGAAGCTCAGTGAATGGCCGATCCTTGCTGAGGATGTGCAAACCCCCAGAGGACAATCAGAAGGGGAAACCACTACCGAAAGCTTCCCTGAAAACGAACTTGTAGGTGCAAATAGCCTTATCGGGAGGGGTTTGAGGACATCAACATAGAGATCTCCCCCATTCTCTACGACTATCTCGTCGAGTGAGAACTTCTGCTTCAGTTCCTTTCCTACCGCTTGGGCGATTGCACCGGCTACCGCAGCAATGGGTCCGGTGCCGGCACGCAAGGAAGCACTTTGCATAGCATTGGCCAGTTCGCTTGGATAGTCATGCCCTGCAAGCGGCACCAAGCTGGTCAGAAAACGGGAATCAGGGTGACCGATCAGCTCCAGCCGCAATCGGCGTACAAGGGCAGTAGCTGCTTTGATCAGCTGAGCCTGGTCGACAGACCCGGTCCAGCCGATCCAAAGATCACTTTCCTGAACGGAAAGGGAGATGCTCGTGAAGCGACCTGCTCCCATGTTCTGACGATAGGTTCGCTTCTCGTACATGGTCAGGCCTCTCGCTCGTGCGAGACCTCAAACAAGCGTAGAGGACAGGCTTGGGTGCAAAGACCACAAACTACGCACAGCGAAACATCAAAGACGAGCTTTGCAGAGTTGTCCATCGAGAGGGCCTTTGGGGAACAGACAGCAGTACATGCTCCGCAATGGATGCAGGCTTCCTGCTTGAAGAGCAACTCCTTGACCATCTCGGAGACAAGGACACCAACCTCAGAGAGATAGTGTACGCTCTTGTCGAGGTTCTCATCGGTTCCCACCAGTTCAACAATGAGTTTACCTCCGCGACCGCTTGCTACATCTGCATTGAGGATGTTGATATCCACATCGTAGATTCTGGCGAGCTTGCTGACGATCGGCTGTTCCACCAGAGCGGGGGAGAAGCGAAGCGCGTATCTGCGTCTCATTGTGCACCTCCTTCGCGATGTACCAGGGGTTTGACAAAACTGTCCTTGGGGAACATGGCAACCGGTTCGGTCAGGAAGAA
The DNA here is from genome assembly GCA_012519125.1 of Spirochaetales bacterium. Taxonomy (GTDB): domain Bacteria; phylum Spirochaetota; class Spirochaetia; order Sphaerochaetales; family Sphaerochaetaceae; genus Sphaerochaeta. The sequence goes on along the minus strand of JAAYQY010000002.1, from coordinate 12,878 downwards.
CTTCCTGCTTCTGATCCTATCGGCAAGGATATCGGCAATTTCTCGAGCCTTTGCCAAGGAAGAGAGAGGAGCTGTCTTGATCTGCTTGCCGTCGGAGAGGGTGACAGACCCACTGGCAAGCTGGGCATAGGTAACCGTACCCATACTGGGATGGTTCTCCTGGCCATAGTCAAGGATGGTGGTCTCAATCTGGTCGTTGCTGATGGCAAGACTTTGAGCCATCCGCTCGTCCAGGACGGGGATGGGAATGCCTATGCCGACAAACATCGAGACACCATATTTCTCATAGTAGGCGGAACGGATGAAATCGGTTGACATCTGCCGTGCATCACCGAGCACCGCCAAGGTGGCACCGGGAAGCTTGGGGATACCCATGCTGTTGCGCTCACGACGGGTGTTGAACTGCGTCCCGTTCCACACCACAAACCCTTCACCACCACCAAGGAAGATTCTTGTTCCCAGACCGATGGTCCTGAGGTAGGGATCATTGAGCAAGGGGCTCAACTCCCCACTGGTGGAGTAGGTGATGTTGCCCATCCGTGGAAGGAGACTGCCCATATAGGTGTACTTGATGCGGCTGGTGCTGTTGGTTGCTGCAGCATAGTTCTGATAGGCGTTGCGGGGATTGAACAGGTAGAATTCGTTGACCGTATCCTTGTTGATCCATGTATCGATCTCCTTGGTCGGATAGCAATCGGTTCCCTTCCCCCGGGCATGGAGTCGCACATCCTTGCCAGCGATGAGGTCTTCGATCACATTCGCTCCCCCATAGGTGGGATCGAATTTCGATTCGGCGGTTGCTCCAATGTAAGTGTCCACCGCAGCCAAGCCCTCATAGGCACTCACCCCGTTGAGACTGATCTCTTCCATCCTGATGCCTGGAGACCAGTGCCCGAAGTTGATGATGGCGCCGGAAGAACACATGGGGCCGAAGGTGGCTGTTGTGACAATATCCACTTCCTCGCTGAGGGTGGAAATCGGCGTTTCCTTGGCCATTTTTGAGAAGGCTTCGGCGCTTACCACCACCACGCTTCCCGCCTTGATTTTCTCGTTGATCTGGGCAATCGTCTTTGCCATGGATACTCCTATTCGTTGTACTCGACCCCCTCAAGGGTCAAGACTGGGATCAGATGATAGGCAGGAACCTCATAGGGATGAGCGTCAAGCAGAGCCTGTACTGCCAAGGCGGCATTCTCTTCGTCGACCACCAATTCTACCCGCCACTCCTCTTCTTGTGCAAGCATTCCTTCGGTCCCCAGAAACGGAGAACTACCACAAAGTGGCATGAATTGGCCTGTTCCCTTGGTTTGGAAGCAACACTTTGCGTAGTTGCCCATGGTTCCTGCTCCTGTGGAGAAGACAGCCTCTTTCACCGACTCAAGATGGGACTGCGGTACATAGAAGACCAGTACATACATCTTTTCTCTCCTCTTGATTGCCCGTATGATAGGCTATGGTAAAACTAATGGTATTCCTGGGCAACCCCGGAAGGGAGTATGCAAGAACAAGGCACAACATCGCCTGGATGGTCTGTGACCATCACTTTCCCAACCTCTCGTGGTCGACGAAATTCCATGCACAGCTCTCAAGTGAAGGCCCTGTCCGCCTGCTCAGGCCTCAGACCTATATGAATGAGAGTGGAAAGGCAGTTCGTGCCACCCTTGATTTCTTCCATCTCGAACCCAACAACATCCTGGTGGTCCATGACGATCTGGAGCTTCCCTATGGTACGCTGCGATTGCAAGCTGGGGGAGGACTGCAGGGGCACAATGGGTTGAAATCGATCAAGCAGCATGTGAATAGTGATCAGTTCCTTCGTCTGAGAATAGGTATCGGCAGACCGAAGCATGGGTCAGTTGCCTCCTTTGTGCTAGAGCGGTTTACTTCGGAAGAAGAAGTCTCGCTTCCGTTGGTGCTAGACCTTGCATCATCGATGCTTGATAGTGATATTTCTTCACTTCCAGTAACAAATACATTAGTCTAACAGACGCTCATTCCCAAGAAAGGGGTTACAACCAAAGCCTCTCATGGTATACTGGACTTACCGTTCAGGGATTGAACCACCCTCAGGGAGGCGTGACTTGATTACACGTGATTTTCGCATTTCAGTTCGTACCAGGACTGAAATGGATTTTTTTCCAGCGTTGTTTGCTTCGGATTCCGATCTTGGAGCACTGTACAAGCAGGCTACCGAACTCGCCCATATCTACAACTCCAAGGTAAAGGCGAAAGGGGGCAACGATTGGGTGTCGTCGGGGAAACTGCATGCCACTGCCGTCCTTCACCAACTCTACCAGAGTGTGCTCTCCCGCTACCTCTCCGACAATGAACCGGATTTCTTCACCCGTCTTACTGCATTGATCAACAAGAATCATGCAGCCCAAGAGGTGTTGGCCTTCTATATGAAGGAGTTCCCCTCTCCCCTGTTGATCCAGCAGTCACTGCCTCTGGATTTCTTTTACGAGGAGTCTCTGCGAGGATACTTCATCCATCAGGTCATGATGGAGAACCCTGCTCTCACCAAGGCGGCAAAACCTTTCATTGCTCCTGAAGGACTCTCTTTTCCCAAAGCAGCCCAAGCGATGACCGCCCTGATGGGAGGCGCTTCCAGTGGGATGCGAAACAGTGACGAGGATATCTTCTCCTTCCTTACCCGCCCTGCCAGGCTCTATCCCGACTCCTTGCTTGACCAGATTTCCTACATTCTTGAGGCTTGGGGCGACCTGATACCCCAGGCATTGAGAACGCTTCTGCTCAGGGCTGTCGACTTTGTGCAGGAGGAGGACAAACCCCATTTCCCCTCTGCCGGAGGTGGGTCAGCCGAGATGGTAGTCCCAGACTACAGTCTTTTCGACCATGAGTATGAAGCCTTCACGGCTGACAAGAACTGGATGCCCAATGTCATTATGATGGCCAAGTCAACCTTGGTCTGGCTTGACCAGCTTTCCAAGGAGTATGGCTATCCGATCGACACCTTGGACAAGGTTCCTGACAAGGAGTTGGAGAATCTTTCAGGGCGAGGCTTCACCGCCTTGTGGCTGATAGGGCTGTGGGAACGAAGCAGCGCAAGCAAGAAGATTAAGAATCTGTGCGGGAACCCCGATGCCGAGGCTTCGGCCTACTCATTGAAGAACTATGAGATCGCCCAGGCAATTGGTGGCTGGGCTGCGTTGGACAACCTACGCCAACGCTGTGCCCGTTATGGGATCAGGCTTGCCAGCGACATGGTGCCCAACCACTGCGGAATTGATGGGGACTGGGTCTTTGATCACAGTGAGTACTTTGTCCAGCAAAGCTACCCCCCCTTCCCCTCCTATACCTATGATGGGCCGAATCTCTCACCAAACCCTGATATCGAAATCAAGCTCGAAGACCATTACTACGACCGTAGTGATGCGGCTGTTACCTTCCGACGCAGGGACTTGAGAAACGGGAATACCACCTATATCTTCCATGGCAATGATGGGACTTCGATGCCCTGGAATGATACTGCACAGCTTGATTTCCTCAACCCAGCTACGAGAGAGGCTGTGTATCAGCAGATTAAGCATGTTGCTTCCAACTTCCCGATCATCCGATTCGATGCGGCAATGACCTTGGCAAAGAAGCATATCCAACGTCTTTGGTACCCGAAGCCGGGCCACGGTGGAGATATTGCCGGGCGCGCCCAGTATGGGATGGATGAACTTGAATTCAACCAGAAAATCCCCCAAGAGTTCTGGAGAGAGGTGGTGGACAGAATCAACGAGGAGCTTCCTGACACCCTCCTGCTCGCCGAGGCCTTCTGGATGATGGAGGGCTACTTTGTAAGGACATTGGGTATGCACCGTGTCTACAACAGTGCCTTCATGAACATGCTCAAGAACCAGGAAAACCAGAAGTACCGCGAAACAATCAAGAACACCATCAGTTTCGAGCCTGAGATTCTCAAGCGCTTTGTAAACTTCATGAACAATCCCGATGAAGAGACAGCCATCGCCCAGTTTGGTGATGGGGATAAGTACTTCGGCATCTGTACCCTCTTGGCAACCATGCCCGGCCTTCCGATGTTCGGCCATGGGCAGATCGAAGGGTATCGGGAAAAGTACGGCATGGAGTACCGCAGGGCGTATTGGGATGAGAGACCCAACCAAGGTCTTGTCGATCAACATTACAAGCGAATTTTCCCACTTCTGAAAAAGCGATACCTGTTCAGCGGAGTCGACTTTTTCAACCTCTTCGACCTCTACCGGGATGGTGTGGTTCAGCAGTCTGCGTTCTGTTATGTAAACGGCACCGAAACCGAGCGAGCCCTCATCCTCTACAACAACCAGTATGAGGAAGTGAGCGGCTGGATCAAAACATCTGCACCAAAATTGCAGAAGAATGGGGAAGAGAAGCGAACAGTAACCACCAGCCTTGCAGAAACCCTGGGTCTTACCCTGGGGGGAAGGCGCTATGTAATATATGACTCCTTCTCTGAAGGCCTGACCTACATGAAACCCTCCCTTAGGGTCTATGACGAAGGGTTCAGCCTGCATCTGAGGGGGTTTGAAACCAAGGTCTATCTCAATATCCGTGAAGTAGAGGATGTCGATGGTACTTATCTGGCCCTCTATGAGCAGATGGGAGAGCAGGGTGTACAGAACTTTGAGCAAGAGATTCTCGCTCTCAGGCTCAAGCCGGTGTACAAGGCGATGGAGAACTTCCACTCTGAGCAGTTCTTCAAACAGATTCGTCAGATTCTCAAGGGGGAAGCTACCAGCAGGACCGAACGCAAGCTCATCCTCACCCTTGCAGAAGCATACACCCACCTTGGAGCAGTGGTGGAAAACCTCCATCCCGCCGCACGGAAATCCTTGCCTGCCGTGCCAAGGGAAATCAACCCAGCCCTCATGCTCAATGAGGTGAAGCGATGGGGTAACCTCTTCAGTAATCCGAAAACCCGATTCTTCCTCCACGGTTCAGCCATCATGGATGAGCTTGATGCAGTAGTGGCTGCATCTCTCTTCCTCAAGCCTTTCATCAGTGAAGATTGCACCATCGAAAACGCAATGATCATCAGCGACAAGTTGCTGCTCTCCCGTTTCTTCAGCAAGGAGTTGTGCGAGGTGGGCTTTGTCCAAGACCTTTCCAGAAAGGCTTGCCACAGTGCTGCAATTCTTGCGAGTGCCGCCTATCAGGTTGACGACTCCATGGAAGATCCGAAGAAGATTCTGGCCCTTCTGTTGGAGGACAAAAGCCTTCGCTTGTACGCACAGGTGAATGAGTATCAGGAAACCACCTGGTACACGAAGGAGGCAATGCAGGAGATCATCTATCTCTCAGCACTTTCACTTGGGGTAATCAAGGGGATGTCCAGCGTGGAGCGCTACGTACAGGTTCTGCTTGAGGCTGAGTTGGATGCAGCCTATAAGCTCGAGCGTCTCCTGAGCTAAGGGTAGATGTTTGATTGACTTGCCTGTGCTGATAAGATACTCTTGGAAACTATGAAGACGTGGATAAGCTATCTGGCTGCAACTGCCCTCGGCTTGGCTGCAACCCTGCTGTTTGGAGAATCGGGTATATTTCAGCAACTGATGTATACGATTACCGCCCTGCTGGTCCAGCTTGGTGGATTCGTATTGATTCCGCTGGTCTTCTTCGGCTTTTCTTCAGGGATTGCTTCCTTGCGAAAGGACAGCAAGGGAGGCGTATTTGCCAGGACAACCATCCTCTGGAGCCTGCTCACCACCGTCTTTCTGGTGGCCGCCTCTGCACTGGTCTTCCGCTTCTTCCCTTCCAACTTCCCGGCCAGCACCACCGCCGGTACTGATGCTTCTGTCCTCTCCATGGTAGCTCCTCAGTCGCTTTCCACCCTCTTTGAGTCGATGTTGCCGGTCAATCCTTTCTACACCTTGGCAAATGCTGAGAGTTTCTTGCTTCCTGTTCTGATCATCGCCTTGGTCTTCGGATACTTTCTCAAGCCCAACGTGGAGGTCATCAGACCTGCCTATGTAACCATGAACTCCCTCAGTGAGACGATGTTCCGCCTGGCCAGGGCATTCAGCACCACCGGCCATTTGTTCGTCTTCTTCGCCTCTTCCTATTTCTTCAGCCATTTGCAGTCTGAGGGCACCATTTTTGTTGCCGAACGGTTCCTGCTTATGCTCCTCGGTTCAACACTTATTGTCCTATTGGGCCTGCTTCCCCTGCTTTTCGCCCTGGTCACCGCTTTCAAGGTGAATCCATACAAGGTGCTCTATCGCATGATAGCTCCAGCAAGTGCTGCCTTGTTTACCGGAAGCATCTTCTTCTCAAGTCCGATGACCATCTCCCTCTCCCGTCACAACCTTGGGTGCCAGAAACGGGTAAGTGCCACTGCAGTTCCGCTCTATACCCTCATTGGGCGAGGCGGTTCTGCCATGATTGCAACCTTGAGCATCCTCAGTCTCTTGTATGCGGCTACCGGTGCGTTGCCTGCTGACAAGGTGATTCTCTTTGTGGCCCTCGCCAGTGCACTGTTCTCCTTTGCAAGCCCGCTATACCTTGGATATGAAGTCTTTTTCATCTCCATCATCGCCCTCCAGTTCCTCAAGATCGACCTGTATGGAGCAGAGATGACACTCGTTGCCATGATGCCGATCCTCAACGGAATGGGCATTCTCATCGACTCCTACATAGCTGCCTTCGGAGCAACCTACACCTGCCACAGGATGGGTGTGCTCGTCGAAAGCTCCTATTCGGATGTCCTGTAAGAGATTATGGGAAAGAACCTACGCTTCGTCCTATTGGGAATCCAAGCCCTTGTAACCCTCATATTGAGTGCAGTGATTGTGCACAGTATCATTGCATCCGTACAGAATGGGATGTGGGTCACTACCCGATCCCACTTGCTGCCTTCTCTCATCCACCTGTGGGTTGCCCTTATTGCGGCCCTATTGCTCTGTTTTTTCTACCGTGCCAATATCGGGGCTGAAGCGCGGGTGCTTCCCTTGCTCTTTCTCATGATCAGTTTGGGTAATGTGAAAATACTGCCCCTTCATCACACCCTCACCGGCCTGTTTCTTCTCAATCCGTTGAACGTTTCGGTTCTCTACCACTTCTCCCTGCTTTTCGGATCGTTTCTCTTTCTCTCCTCAGGCCTCTTCCAACAAACCATCAACCCAACCAAGCTTGGCCAGTACTCTTTTGTAGGGGCAGCGAGTGCCCTTTTGCTTTCCATCTTGGTTCCTGTGTCAGCAAGCTCAGCTTCCTTCCTATGGGAAGTAAGCGTCACGAATCGTCTCTTTCTGGGAGTCTGCATCCTGATCAACGCCCTTGCGGTGCTGACCTTTCTTATCGCCATCTTTGAAGAGCACTTCAGCAGACAGACACTTGCCCGCTGTCTCTCCTTCATCCTCATGATCACAGGAACCATGATGGTTACGGTCAGCCAAGACACCCTGTTCAACAGCCTCGGCTTGGTGTTCTATGTTGCAGGTACAACAACCCTGATCCTGGTTACCAGGACCTACCATATCTGGACCTAAGTTCAAACAAACAGCGGTTTCATCCCTTCCTGCTCCACCAATGCAAGCATTGCTTGCTCGTCCGGCTCTTGGATATCCATATCCGCTGCCTTGAGTACAGAGGGAAGCAAACCAAGGTCCCCTGTGCTGTTGAGAAACAGCTGTTTCTGGGAGAGCACATAGTGTACTGCCATCTGTATGGACTTCTCTTCGCCCAGGGCATCATACCAGGTGGTATACACCTTCTCTTTCGTACCCCATTCCCCACGTGCAAGACTCTTGATGGTCTGTACTGCTACATTTCGCTGCTTGCATAGATCAAGCAAAGCCTGAACATCCTTCTTGTAGGAAGGCTGCTGGAGCATCGGATAGTTGTAGGGGAAGAGCACCGAATCAAAATCATAGACATTGAGGCTATTCATATGGGCTTTGGGAGCATCGATTCCATGGCCGGTAACCCCTGCGAAACGAATCAAGCCCTGTTGTTTTGCTTCTTGTATTGCCTCAAGAGCACCGCCCTCACTCATCGCAGTCTCCCATTCGGCCGAATCGACAAGAAAGTGCAACTGCCACAGGTCCAGGTGATCGGTTTTCAGTCGGGAAAGGCTTTGTTTGAGCTCTTCCAAGGCTTCAGACTTGGTACGTGCCCCGGTCTTGGAAGCCAGGAAAAAATCTGATCGATGCTGTTTCATCCAAGGCCCAATTCGCAGTTCCGCATCCCCATAGCTTCGTGCGGTGTCAATGTGGTTGATACCATGGTCGAGCAACAGACCAAGAGCTCTGTCAGCTTCTTTCTGGCTTACATCCCACAGCGCTGCTGCACCGAAAAGCACCCTGCTTGAACGATGACCAGTCCTTCCGAACTCCATGTACTGCATAGCTTGCCTCCTTGAAAGCACGAACAGGGCCCGAAGGCCCTGTCCATAATACCACGAATTTCTGCTTACTGCAGGGTGATGATGCTCGGATCGTATTCAGCGGGAGCTTCGAAGTCGAGCAGATTCATGCAGGTTGCTGCAATGCTGCTGATTCCCAATCCCGTCTTGAGCTCAGTCGAATACTCACCCTGATAGTTGCTGTCACAGATGATGCAAGGAACCGGATTGAGCGAGTGGCTGGTCTTAGCCTTCGGGTCCCCGTTCTCCTTGTACTGCACACTGCCGTCCTTGCCATGCTCGAACATATCGTCGGCATTGCCGTGGTCGGCGGTGATCACCATCACGCCTCCTGCTTCCATCACAGCCTTGTGGATCCTGCCGATCTGCAGGTCGAGGCCCTCCATGGAGCAGACAACCGCCTGGAAGATGCCGGTATGGCCAACCATATCACCGTTGGGGAAGTTAAGCTTGATGAAGTCCCATTTTCCGCTCTCCACTTCCTTGATGACGCGGTCTGCAATCTCAGCACACTTCATCCAGGGCCTTTCCTCAAAGGGGACGATATCGCTGGGAATCTCAACATACTCTTCCAGCTTGTCATCGAATTTCCCGCTCTTGTTGCCATTGAAGAAGTAGGTTACATGGCCGAACTTCTGTGTCTCACTGATGGAGAACTGCTTCACCTTCGACGCACACAAATACTCGGCAATCGTCTTGTCGATGGCAGGAGGGGTAACCAGGTACTGGGCAGTCACATGAAGGTCCCCATCATACTCCATCATCCCGGCGTACTCGACCTTAGGTCTGCGCTTGCGGTCGAACTCGGTCAGTTCTTCTGCTTCAAAGGCCTTGGTGATCTCAAGGGCACGGTCTCCACGGAAGTTGAACAGGATGACACTGTCCCCGTCCTCGATGGTACCCACCGGCTTGCCATCCTTGGCAATGATGAAGGGAGGCAGATCCTGGTCAATCGCCTTGGTCTCCTTGCGCAGTTGCTCAATGGCCTGATGGGCCGAATCGAACTGCCTGCCCTCACCAAGTACATGGGTTTCCCAACCCTTGCGCACCATATTCCAGTTTGCATTGTAACGGTCCATGGTAATGACCATTCTTCCGCCGCCGCTTGCAATCTTTGCGTCAAAGGTTGCATCGTTGAGAGAAGCGAGGAACTCCTCAAACGGATCGAAATACTCAAGGGCACTCACCTCACCGACATCACGACCGTCAAGCAATGCATGCACACGGACAGAGGAAACCCCTTCCGCTTTTGCCTGCAAGATCATTGCCTTGAGGTTGTCAACGTGGGAGTGAACATTGCCATCGCTGAGCAAGCCGATGAAATGAAGGGTGGATTTGTTCGTTTTCGCGTTGTTGATGAGCTTCTTCCAAGTCTCACCGGCAAACATAGCCTTCGACTCAATTGAGTTCACCACCAGCTTTGCACCCTGGGAGAAAACCCTTCCGCATCCCATGGCATTGTGGCCAACTTCGCTGTTGCCCATATCGTCATCACTGGGAAGGCCGACGGCAAGACCATGAGCCTTGAGCTTCGTCCAAGGATTGGACTTGTACAACTTGTTCAGGTTCCCGGTGAGTGCAGATGCAACAGCATCGCCATCCTTGTATTTTCCAAATCCAACGCCATCCATGATAACCAGGACAACTGGACCCTTGCGGGAAATCTTTCCCATCTTCTTCAATGCTTCAACCATTGGTATGTACTCCTTATCAGTAATCAGGTTCTGCTGCCTAGAGACTTCTGGTAGCTTCCTTGAGGTAAGGCAATGCCTCATCATCAACCAAATCCTTCAACTCCTCAAAAACCCACCGATGGTAGGTATCAACCATGGCTATCTCTTGGGGTGAAAGCAGATTCTTATCTATCAATGTGCGTTCAAACGGACAGATGGTCAATACTTCAAAGCTGAGGAACTGGCCAAATTCTGTTTTCACATCCGCTCGCACAGCAAGGATGTTCTCAATGCGGATGCCATGCCTGCCTTCTTTATACAGACCAGGCTCATCACTGACGATCATACCCTTCTTCAGGGGAACCGCAAGTGGCTTGGGACTGATGGACTGCGGACCTTCATGGACGCCAAGTCGGAAGCCAAGCCCATGGCCAGTACCATGGAAATAGCTTAGGCCCTCCTGCCAAAGGAACTGTCTTGCAAGCACATCCAGCTGATAGCCGCAGGTTCCTTCAGGGAACCGTTGGGAAGCCAGAGCCAAGTTACCTTTCAGCACCAGGGTATAGTCACGGATCTGTTCCTCGGTAGGAGTACCGAAGAGAATGGTCCTTGTCACATCCGTCAAGCCGAAGCGGTACATTCCACCGGTATCGAGCACCAAAAGACCATTGCCTTTCAAGGTGAGATTGCTCTCCTTATCCGCGCTGTAGTGGCACATCGCCCCATGTTCGGCCCAGCCGGAGATGGGGGCAAAGGACTCGCCCAGGCAGTCGGGATTGCGAAGCCGTTGCTCACGCAGCAGGTCGGAGAGCTCAATTTCCGTATACTTGGGATGCTTTCTGTCCAAACGGGCAAGGAAGTTCACCAAGGCAACTCCATCAAGCAGGTGTGCCCTGCGCATGCCCTCAAGCTCAGTCTCGTTCTTGCTTGCTTTCAGGTCGGTGGAAAAATCCCGTCCGACCACCGCTTTGTTTTCCGAGAGTGCTGAATAGAGCAGCAGATTTGTCTTCTCTGGGTTGTAATAGACCACATCTTCGGCCTTGAGGGTCTGCTTCAGATGGGAAACCACCTCTTCATACCCAAGTATCTCATACTCCTCTTCCAAAAGCGCACGCACCTCATCGCTGAACCGAGCAAGATCGGTAAAAAGCCATGCTTTCTCGGTTCCCACCAGCAGGTAGGAGAGAAAAACGGGGTTGTACGAAACATCACTGCCGCGCAGGTTGGTAAGCCAGGCGATGTCGTCGAGCGAGGAGATGAGGGTATAATTGGCACCCTTCTGCACCATCGCAACACGAACCATCGTCAACTTCTGGATTCTTGAGAAACCGGCAATATCGTCATGCAAGGAAACGACAGGCTCGGAGGGAACAGCAGGACGGTCGGTCCAAACCTGGTCAAGCAAATCTTCAGAATCCACCAAGACCAGCTCATCCCCAAACACCTCTTCCAAGCTCTTCTTGCCTGAAACGGTAAGGGTAGCTTTGTCGATGCCGATGCGGCTCCCCTTGTCCAAATGCTCCTTGAGAAAGCTATAGGGGTCGGGATAAGAAGGAGTGTCCACCTTCATCATGGTAAAGCAGGTTCCCTCAATCTGCTGCTGGGCTTGGATAAAGTAGCGCGAATCGACCCAAAGCAGAGCTTCATCCTTGGTGATGACGACAGTTCCCGCACTCCCGGTGAACCCACTTATATAAGCCCGGGTTCTCCACCGCGGACAGACATACTCGCTTTGATGGGGATCGGTACCATTGATGATCCACCCATCAAGGTGGTGTTGTGCAAGCAACGAGCGCAAAAGTGCAACCCGTTCATCGATGTGATGCATGTTTCACTCCTTTGTGACGTGAGAGAAAGAACATGAACAGCAGGCCGCCCGCGATCATGGCAAGGCAGAACAACTGTCCCATGGAAAAATTGAAGAATGATTGGAACAAGGCGATATTATCAGACTCCTTGCCCAAGGCAATGATATATCCAAGGTTCTCATCCGGAGAGCGGAAGTACTCAATGATGAATCGAACCAGGCCATACCCGATCACATACCAGGCAAGGCCGAAACCTTGTGGCAGCTTCTTCCGTCTCCTTCGAATGACAAACCAGAGGAAGCAGAACAGCAATACACCCTCAAAGAGAGCTTCATAGAGCTGGCTTGGGTGCCTGGGAAGATTTACCATCGCTCCCGTTTGGTATGAGAGACCGACTGCTTCTGCAATTTCCCGCACCCAAGCATAGTTGGTGGAGAATAAGGGAGCATCAGGAAAAATCATTGCCCAACGCTGGGTAGAGACCCTGCCGAACAGTTCCCCATTGATGAAATTGCCCAGCCTTCCGAAGGTATACCCCAAGGGTGCTGCATAACTGACTGTATCGGCAATAGTGAGAAAGTTGACTTTATAGCGTCTGCTGTAGGTCCATCCCCCTACGATGGCCCCCACAAGTCCCCCATGATAGCTCATACCCGGAAGCCCGACAAACCGACCGCCCTGGAATGGCCAGAAGATCATCCAAGGGTGTGTCCAGTAATAGAAGGATCCGTCATAGAAGAGGACGGAGAAAAGTCGTGCCCCCACAATCAGGCCGATGACGCAGTAGAGTACCAGATTGAGGCTCTGATCGGCATCAAGGTCAATTTCACCCTTCCTGGCCTGCACTCGGATCATGAGATAGGCAAAGGAAAACGCTATCACATACATAAGACCATACCACCTCAGTGGCAAACCGGGGATGATCTCGGGGGAAATCCAACTGGGAAAGGTAATAAAAAACGTCATGCGGCAAGTGTAATGTGCAAGAGTGGTGTGGTCAATATGGCAAAAGGTAGCCGTTTTTCTCTTGAT
>JAAYQY010000336.1 GCA_012519125.1 Spirochaetales bacterium | reverse complement strand
TTGTCGATGACAAGTGGGAGCGACCTTCACGATGCTGACAAAGTAAGCAAAACATCCCTGGGCATGGATTTTTCCTATCCTCTTTCCTCCCTTGCCGATTTTATTGCAGCGGTCAAGGAAGGCAAGGGATATTCGCTCGTCGGCTCGGAGGCGAGAATGGTGGAGCCGAAGAGCGAACAGAGTGGAGTGCGGGTGCATTTGCACCCTACCAATTAATTGAGCGTTGCGCGGAAGCTGACGCTGCTGTAGCGAGAAGAGAGTGCATCCTTGTCCAGTCCTACAACTGCTTCATGCGGGTTGTAACGGTAGCCGCTGAGCAGGATGATTTGGAACGAGTCGAAAAAGTTCAGCTCAAACCCGCTGGCAATACTACTGGAAAAATAGGTGTTGATATTCGGGGCACTCTCCTCTGACTCTTGTGAAGCCACGGCGAGGTGACCTGCCGATACCTGCATCATGGGGTTGAAGGTCGCATCGTCAAAGAGGGTGATAGAGACCCTGAAGCCAGTTTGTACGGCCAGTGCATGCACTGAATCGGTGACAGTCTCGTCGAAAGGTGCATACGGAAAACCGGAAAGAGGCTGGGCTGCCACAAAGGCTTCTGCGTTGATCCTCGATCCAACGGGGGTGCCGAGAGCAAGTTCGAGATACGGTGCATCTTTCCCTTCGATTTTGGTATCTCCGGAGCCGAAGGCAAGATAGGGCTGCCACGCTACTGCGGCTGAGAGAGGTGAGAGTGCGAGGCACACAAGGGCGAGCAGGACAAGTTTCTTTGCTGTGATGTGCATACTGAGTTCCTGTATGAAAGAGATTGCGTGATGAATACTCATCTCCTTTCACTATGCAGGAATGTTGCCAAGTATTGGATATGAACAAAAATACCCTACAAATGCAAAGATTCTCAAGAACTTGGTTCCAGAACAGGTGGGAATATTCCCATGGTTGGGAAATACCCCATCATGGGGTGGCAGGACAGACCTTCTTGCGCTTCTGCTCATACAAATCTTTGTCGGCATAGCTTACCAGCGTCTCTGCGGTAATGCCGGTAACCCACTCACCGATTCCGATACTCACCGTTACCTTGCGATCATGCAAATTAGGAATGTCCAGATGCTTGAAGTGGTTGCACAACTCCCGTTTGGCTTGTTCTGCCTGCAACCGGCCTGAGGAGGGGAGAATGAGGGCAAACTCATCACCCCCGATGCGAAAACAACTGCGATTTTTTTGGGTGAGGTCCAGCAAGGCCTTGCCCATGCTTTGCAAGACCAAGTCTCCGACGGGGTGCCCGTACGTATCATTGATGGATTTGAAGCAGTCGATATCAAGCATGCAGAGCACAAATGGTTGCTTACGCTTCTTTGCTTCCTCAAGAATGAGACGCAGCGTACGGTTGAAAGCACGCTTATTGCCCAGGCCAGTCAGCTCATCCAAGCCGGAGTGGTCTTGGATTGTGAGAATTGCAGCATACAGCGCAAGGGCTGTCACCACGGCGAAAAGGGCGAAACTGAGGTTGAGCAGTAGTGCAAAACGAGAGGTCAGTTGGTCGAAGTGATCCTTAGAATAGTCGACTCCTACCAATCCGACAACACTAGTGTCACGCCTGTCGATGATGGCGGCGTACGCGGAGAGGTAGGTTCCCCATTCTGGATCTTCTTTCAGGTCGCTGACGGTACTTTCCCCAGTGAGGAAGGTGTGCAGTTCCTCTTCATCCATACCATCATGGCTGCCGAAGGGAGAGAAGAGTACGGTGCCACTCTCCTCCCCATCGAGGATGAAGGCGCTGGTCTGGTCGTCCAGATACTTGCTGGTATAGATGAAGGTGGCGTCGCTTTTCTCCTTGATCGTTCGCATCAGGCTGTTGTAGCCAAGGTAGGTCTGATGGAGTTCACTTCCCTCAATGAGCGTGGTGGCCTCTGAGAGCGGACGGTACTGCTCGATGTCAGATGAGAGGAACGTGGCGATTGCATGGGCGCTGTTGAGGGCATTTGACTGGATTTCTTCAAGGAGGATTGCCCTGGTACGGTGATAGGTGAAGTAGGTGGGCACAGAGACAGCAACTCCCACCATCAGGAAGAGAAGAAGCAAGAGATAGCGTTTCTTGATTTTGGAATAGGGCATGCTTTCCTCTCCGAATCATGTGCAAAGTAGGGTTGAAGTGGCAAAAAAAACAGTCACGGTATCATTACGTATTTATAGCGCAAGTCTCTGTATTTGTCATGCACAAAATGGGTTATCTTTCATGCTTAGGGATGAGGGAAGTGGGGGAGAAGTGAATGCTGGCGGACATTTTCTTCATATGTATGCATAAAAATTCAGTTATGTACTATTTTTAACGAAATTTTGTTGACAAAGTAGGGTTCGAGCAAGCAAGAATATGCAGGATACCAAAACCATAAGGATAAGGAAATTCGTATGAAACATGTAGTGCGTGTCTTGGGCGTCCTGGCTCTGATGATGGTTCTTTTTGTCGGTTGTGATATGGGCATGAGTGAATCGGCATTCTCCCGCAGTGCGGTACAATCAGAGGAACTCTCCTCTCGGGCCGTAAAATCAAATGGACGTACCCCCTTTACTGTGGTAGTGAACCTGTATCAGGACTATCAGAGTGTAGTGACTGAGCACAAGGGCAACAGCAACCACTACAAGACCGTCGAAGAGACCCTCTACAGTTTCC
>JAAYQY010000335.1 GCA_012519125.1 Spirochaetales bacterium | reverse complement strand
CTGGGGGAAGGTTGGGCCGGTCAGTGAATCTGTACCATCAATCAGCACCCCATTTGCATTGGTGTAGTTGGCATAGGTTCGTACGATGGGGTTGGTCAAGCAATGCCTGGATCCTGAGTTGGGTTGCAGTAAGGGGAAGTTCATCATCCTCACAGCCGGTGGTGAGCAGAACAAGAAATAGAGCCAGTACGCATAGGGCAAACCTTCGCATTGCCATCTCCTTTCAGGTCTGGGTGCGATGCCTCTTCTTAGGGATGGGCAGAGGTATCCTGTCACTCAGACTCTGCTATACAAAATTGTAAATCTGTCATGATGTTTTGCCTAGATTTCTCTCTTCTTTGTCCTGTGGGTGTACTGGCTCTCATGAAGTTGACCAGAGAGTGGCGTGTTGGTATAGTTGAGTTACTATGTTAGATATTTATACACTAGGTGAAGAGGTGCTTGGAGAAAAGTGCCAACCGATAACCAAATTTGACAGCGGCTTGCGTGTGCTGGTAGATGCCATGTTCGAAACGATGTCCGAAGCAGATGGAGTCGGCCTTGCCGCACCGCAGGTAGGCGTACCCAGCCGCTTGTTTGTGATCAACATCCAGGGAGTCGAGAAGCGTGCGTATATCAATCCGCAGATCATCGAGACTTCCATCGAGACTGATATCTCAGAGGAAGGATGCCTCTCCATCCCCGGCGTCTGGCACGATGTCCAGCGGCCCGCCAGGGTTACCGTGCAGGCCCAGGATATTGAAGGAAAGGTGTTCACGGTGAAAGCGGAAGGTCTGCTCGCCCGTGCCATCCAACACGAGAATGACCATCTCAATGGGGTTCTGTTCATCGACCGTCTCTCCGACGAAGAGAAGGAGAAGATGGTGAAAGCATATGAGAAACGCACCAAGGGAAAGAGGAGAAAAGAGCGGTGAGGATCCTGTTTGCAGGAACAAGTGAGATCGCAGTACCTACCCTGAGGGCCTTGGCAGAGCATTTTGAGATCGGAGCGGTGTTGACAAATACCGACAAGCCTCAAGCTCGCAGCAAGGCCCTTGTTCCGTCTGCGGTCAAAGAGGAGGCGCTTAGGCTCGGCCTTGAGGTGGTGCAGTTTGACCATCTTGGCAGTGATGCTCGCGCTGCCATCGCTCCCTTTGGATGTGATACCTTGCTCTGTTTCGCATATGGACGAATGTTCGGCCCAAAGTTTCTCGGCCTGTTCTCAGGTGAAAAACTGAACATCCATCCCTCCCTGTTGCCGCTGTTGCGCGGTCCAAGCCCCATCCAGGGGGCCATTCTCAGCCAAGCGACGATGACCGGCATCAGTATCCAGCGCATCGCCGCCGAGATGGACTGTGGGGATATCCTTGCTTCCTGTACGATTCCTCTTGGGGGAACAGAGACCACCGAAAGTCTGGGAACTTTGGTCAGTGAGAGGGCTGCGTCCCTTGCTCTCACTTCTTTGGGAGCACTGCAAGCAGGAACTGCGACCTTTTCTCCGCAGAAGGGAGAAGCAACCTATACCACACTCATTGATGCTTCGATGGGAGTGCTTGATTTTCATCAGAGTGCAAAAACCCTCCATGCCCAGATCAGGGCCCTTGTTCCTTGGCCGAAGGCAAGAACCGTTTACGAAGGTCAAACGCTGATGCTCACTTCTGTTTATGGCACGCTTGCCGAAGCTGGCAGCGATGCAGTACCTCCAGGTGTGGAGCCAGGCACGGTGGTGGGAAAGCAAAAGGGAAAAGGCATAGCCATAGCCACCGGTGACGGCCTGTTGTGGGTGACTCACCTGCAACTGGAGAAGCGTAAGGAGTTGGATTATCTCTCCTTCCTCAATGGAAACCAGGGTTTCCTCTCTGGTCGGTTAGGCTAACCGTATGAGGCGCCTCCTTGCTGTGCTGCTGGTTCTGTTGAGTCTCAGTACCCTGTGGGGCTCTCCCAAGATTGCACTGGTACTCTCCGGTGGAGGGGCTCGGGGCCTTGCCCACGTCTCGGTACTGGAGGCTCTTGAAGAGAAGGGAATTCCGATCGACCTGGTGCTTGGAACCAGCATGGGCAGTCTGGTTGGTGGACTTTACAGTGCCGGATACACGCCAAAAGAGATACGATCTCTGCTTGAAGAGACGGATTTGATTGGGCTCTTTGCAGAACCGGTGCTCGACACAAAGCGCGAGCAGGATGATGTTTTTGCCTACACGCACAATCAAGCCTTCTCCCTGGGATTCGGGGAAACAGGAATCGGCAGCTCTCCTGCATTCATCGGTGATCAGCGTATTCTTGAATTGCTTGGCTATCTCTTTGCCAAGCATCCATCCCCAGTGGATTTCGATGCACTTCCCATCCCGTTTCGCTGTGTGTCCGCAGATGCCATGACCAAGGAGCGGATCGTGCATGCAAGCGGCTCCTTGGTTGGAGCAATCCGAAGCAGCATTTCCATCCCCATTGTCTTTACTCCCTATCCTTACGAGGATGGGCGCTTGGTGGTGGATGGAGGGGTGGTGGACAACCTCCCCATCGAGTTGGCACGTTCTCTTGGAGCTGATATTGTCATAGCCTGTGATGTGAACGAAATGCAGGTGCTCAACTATTCAGCGTTGGAAAGCCTTTCCGCCATGACCATGCAGACCATCATTCTTGTTACCCAAGACACAGCCCAAAAACAGCACAGCCAAGCAGACTTGGTCTTCTTTCCAAAGCTTGAGGATGTCTTTGCCTTGGATTTCAACAAGTATGAGCACATTCTTGCACAGGGACACCAGGCTGTGGAGGAGAAAGCAGATGAGCTTGAGCAACTGGCACATCGCATTGCTGAGCAACGCGAGCTGAAGGTGCTTGACCCTGACCGCTTGGGGAGCTACAGCTTGCTGCCGAGTCCGGTAATTCTTCAGCTGACGGTGAAAGACATCTCCCTGAAAGCTGCCGATATGCTTGTGGATGCCTCGATGTTTTCACGCTTTTTAGGACGTCGCTTGAACAAACAGACTGCTACCGAGCTCAATCTGAGGATGAGGGAGATACGGAAAGCCCATGCCTTGGCCACCGTCAGTTATGAGATGGCTGAGGATGGGGTGCTCCTGATCCAGACACGGGGATTCGGAAAGAAAAGTGCAAACATCAGCATGGGCTTTCAGATGGATGCAGGATTTTCCAGTACGCTTCCTTCCTCTTCTTCGGCTTGGTACCGTTCTGATGTGTTCTTGGATGCCTCGCTGGCCCAGCTTGGTGACACTGATTTCACCTTTCTCATCCAGGCGAGCCTTGGGCAGAGAACCGGGGTGGAGTTCGGCCTCAGCCATCCATTTGCCATGAATGCCCTTGGTAGGTGGAATGTTCATCTAGCGCTCTCCTATGCAAGCGGCAGTATGTCAACGCGCAATGCCTTGGTGGATGCCCAGCGCAGCGCACCGCTCGATCGTGCGTTCCGTACTACCATCGGCCTGGACCTGTATATGGGTGAGTATACCCATGTGAAGCTTGATGGGTGGTATGATCTTATCGCACTGCACGACAGTCGTTATCCCCAGCAGTTTTTGGCCTTCCCCCAGCTTGAGCTGAGCCTGCTCTCCTCCACCTTGGACAGCCGCTTTGCCTCGTATGGCTATCGGTTGGATATGCTCGCCAGAATCGGCTATCTGGATACGGCCATGTACGCCTACCGGCTCGCTTGGGAGCAGAAATTTGCCCTTACATATGCAGACACCTTGGGCTATGACCTGCAAGTTTCCCATCTTCGTGAGCGCTATGAATTGCTTTCCAGCTATGCAGACATGGGGTTTCCTTTTGGAGTTCCCGGGTACAGCCCGCTCTCATTGAGACGGGATTTGGCAATGGTGGGAAGCAGTTGGACCCATAGGCTGGCCGAGGTGTTGGGGTATCCAGCGTTCTGCAAGGTGAACCTTCGGTTCGCCCTCTTCGATGAGTACGACCCCTACCAAGGCGTGAGTGCTTCCTCTGACACGCTGCTCTTCCCCAACCAATGGGATCTTGGCCTGGGCCTGACGCTTGCTCTCGATACTCCTCTCGGGGAGGTCCTGGTAGGCTTGGGAACCAGCTTGCAAGGAAACGTCACTTTCATCATTGGTGTCTATTGATGGAGAGCTTGTATCGTTCCTATGCCCACCATTTGCGCCAAACCTACGGACACGCTGTCTACCGCATCGGCATCGATGCACACTTCTCCTGTCCCAATAGGCTGGCTGATGGCAGCGGGGGGTGTGCTTTTTGCGACGGGACAGGCAGTGCGTCCACCTACCTGCGCCAGCATGAAAGCAGGTTCATGCATGACAGTGCCTATCAGAAAGAGATGTCGGAACAGCTTGGGAGAAAGCCGTTGGAACTTGAGAGGCGCATTGAGCTGATAGAGAGGCAGGTAAAGCGGGGCAAGCAGTTCATCAGAAGTCGGTATCGCTCGGACTTCTTTTCGCTCTACTATCAGGCATACACAAATACCTATGACCCTGTTGATGTACTGAAGGCCCTCTACGATGCAGGGCTTGAGCATGGACCGTTTGTTGAGCTGATCGTTTCTACCCGTGCAGACTGCATCGACGAAGAAGTGGTCGCCTTGTTGGCAAGCTACCTAACTCGGGTGAAACGAGTATGGGTTGAGCTTGGTCTGCAGACATCAGATGAGCAGAGTCTCTCCTTGTTGGGGCGAAATGACAGCGTAGAACGCTATATTTCTGCGGTAAATTCGTTACATTCTGCAGGTATTGGTGTTTGTACTCATGTAATACTCGGTCTTCCGGGAGAAGGTAAGGATGCGTTTATGCACACTGCGCTTCTGCTTAACCAGGTGAAAAGCGAGGCAGTGAAGATTCACAACCTCCATGTCTGCGGGGGAACGAGGCTTGAAGGGTGGTATCGACAGGGTGAGGTCAGTGTGGCCTCGATGCGGCGGCACGTAGAGCAGAGCATTCATTTCCTGCGTTTTCTCAACCCTTCGATGGTCATTGAGCGGATGATGTGTGAAACTCCCAGTCATCGACTCGTCTCACCGCGGCATTTTGCCGACAAGCACCAGTTTCTTGAGGCGGTGAGATGCGAGATGAGTGAGCATGGATATAGACAAGGGGATAGGTATGCGAGGTAGGATTCCGTTGCAAATGATCGTTCGGAGTGTGGGGATAGCCTTCACCCTGTTGGTGGTGGCCCTAGTCCTGTATCTCTCCTTCATTCCCAAGGAGTCGTATCCGCGCATCTCCTGGATACCGTTTGCAGACAAGGGTGATCATATGGCTGCCTATGCGGCCTTCGGCTTCTTCTTTTTCCTCGCTACCCTGAGGATTCCCGGTTCTGGAAAACAGCGAAAAATACAGGAACGACCGCACTCCACCCTGCATCTGACCTCGTGGGCGGGGCCTTCCATCATCTATACGTTGGTTGCCGGGACATTGCTCGGCTTCGTGGTTGAGATGCTGCAGCCGAAGTTTGGTCGCTCTCGGGAGTGGATGGATCTTGCTGCCGATTTCATGGGCCTGGTGGTAGGTCTTGCTGTTGTTCTCTTGATTCTTAAGCTGGTTGGCTCCTATTTCACAGCACGACCCTGGTTGTATGATCCCAATTGGAAGGATGAGGTAGATGAAACTCGCTGAACATATTGCCAATGAACTGATCCATGCGGTTACCCACGTGCCTGATGATGTGCTCCAACGCCTCCTCTGGGCACAGAAGACAGAGACGAGCGAGGCGAGCAAGGCAGTGCTTGCTGCGATTCTGAAGAATCTGGAAATCGCCGATGCACAGCACCTTCCTATGTGCCAGGATACCGGGATGTTCCTGGTTTTTGTTGATGTGGGCAAGTCCTGCCCCCTTGGGCTTGCTGCCATCGAGGCTGCCATCCTTGAGGGGTGTTCACTTGCTGTGGACAAGGCGTATTACCGTCATTCGGTGGTGGAAGAGCCGGTTTATGCCCGAAACAATACGCTCACCAATCTTCCTCCTGTCATGTGGTGGCAACCGGTGGAGGGCTCTTCTCTTACCATCCAGATCCTGCTCAAGGGCTTTGGCAGTGAGAACTGCTGCCAGGTTCGCATGCTCAATCCTACCTGTGGTGAGGAAGGGGTCATTGAAGCAGTAGGGGCCATAGTCCAGGCTGCGGGAGGCAAACCCTGTCCTCCCATCTTCCTCGGAGTAGGGCTGGGGGGCAGCATGGACCGTGCTGCGTATCTGAGCAAGCGAGCCTTGCTTCGTCCGGTGAACCAACAGCACACCGATGCTCAGTATGCGTCCTTGGAGGAGAAAATTCTTGCAAAGGTCCAGCAAACAGAGATTGGAAGCGGAGGGCTTGGTGGCACCATCACTGCCTTGAGCGTTGCCATAGAGCATGAGCCTACCCATATTGCAGGCCTTCCTCTGGCTGTCTCCATCAACTGTTGGGCCGACCGCAAGGCCAAGATCGTCTGGGAGGGTGAAGATGCGTGAACTGACTTTGCCGCTCTCTTCTGACGTCATCCACTCACTTGCACCTTTCGAACAGATCTTCTTGAGCGGAAAGCTCTATGTAGGTCGTGACCAGGTGCACAAGCTTCTCGTCCAATTGCTGGATGAGCAGAAACCTCTTCCCCTCTCCTTGGAAGGTGCCTGCATCTACTACATGGGGCCTTCCCCGGCACCCGAGGGAAAGGTGATCGGTGCTTGTGGTCCGACGACGAGTGCCCGCATGGATCCCTTTGCTCCTCGGTTGCTTGATAGTGGGCTGAAGGTGATGATAGGCAAAGGACCTCGATCGGAACAGGTGGTGCAGGCGATCAAGCGCAATCAAGCGCTCTACCTGCAGGCTTACGGAGGGTGTGGTGCCCTCTATGCCTCCTGTGTCCGCTCCTTCAGAACGGTGGCTTTTGCCGAACTTGGGCCGGAGGCTTTGCTTGAGCTTGAGGTCGAGCACTTTCCTCTCGTGGTTGCCATTACTGCGCAGGGAGCCAGTGTTTTTGACCGATAGACAGGTTCCTGTTCTTTTTACTGGACGTTTCTCCTGAGCTGGGGTACAGTTTCCTGTATGCAAGCCTCTCTTGCACAGACCGTCGTCATGGGGTGAATGATGTGTCTGGTAATTCCATGCCGTTGTTTGGATGGGATAAGGGAGGCAAAAACTCTGCTCGGAAGGAAAAACCGTGAAGAACCTCTTGCCCGTACGCCTCGCACCCTTTCTCGTCTTGCTGCTTTTTGCAGGTTGCAATCGCTCCGTCCAGGCCACGTTGCCCGCACCACAGGTATCAGAACCTGTGAAGATGGCGCCTGCTGAGAAGACAGTGGAAATCAGGGATGCCATTTCAGATTTGGAGAAACCCCTCTCCCTTGATGATCGGTTCAGCTATACCTATGGCTATATGCTCTTTACCACCTTGCAACAGCAAGGCTTTGACAACCTCAGCTCTACTTATTTTGCTAAGGGAGCGCTTGATGCAGGCAAGAATACCGGTTTTTTCTCCCAAGAAGAGATGACCCAGATACTTCATGAAGTACAGACGAACCTTTTGCAAAAAGCTCAACAGGAGCGTGCCAAGATTGCCGCTGAAAATTTACAGGCTGCAGAGGATTTTCTCTCTTCGAACGGTAAGCAGGAAGGTGTTGTAGCCACTGAGAGTGGACTACAGTACCGTGTTCTCGTCCAAGGGAGTGGAGAGAAACCTTCTGAAGAGAGTATCATTGAGGTTGACTACCAGATTATGCTGCTTAACGGCAGGGTCATAGACAGCTCCTATGAACGAAAACAGAGCTCTTCCTTCCAGTTGCAGGCAATTATGGTTCCTGGTTTCATCGAAGGGGTGAAGCTGATGGAGACTGGTTCGAAGTACCGGTTCTGGATCCATCCCAGCCTTGCCTATGGGGTGGAAGGAACACAGGCAGTCGATCCAAACAGTTTGCTCATCGTCGAGGTTGAACTGAAGGCCATCAAATAGGCGATGACAAGAGTTGCAGCAACTGGCCCAAGTGGGTGAGGGTATAGGTGGGTACCACGCCCTGAGGCTCCTGATTCCCTGCGTTGATCCATACGGTATCCAACCCGCTGTCAATCCCCCCTTTGATATCGCTTGAGAGGCTGTCTCCTATCATGAGGCAGCTCTTTTTATGATCAAGCAACTGCTCTTTCCCGAGCATCTGCTCAAAGAAACGGGTATCGGGTTTTTGAACTCCCAACTCCTCACTGATGTAGATTCCCTTGAAGTAGGGGCCGATCTTTGCATGAGCGATTCGCCCTCTCTGTACGTCAGCAATGCCATTGGATGCAAGATAGAGTGTGTACCCTCGCTCAGTGAGAACTTGCAGGACTTTGATGCTCTGCTCAAAGAGGATTCCCTGTCCGGAGAGATGGTATTGGTATGATGCGCTTGCCTTTTCGCTGTCCCCTTCGAGGGAGAGGGAGGAGAAGAATCGGTCAAAACGTTGGGTCTTGAGTTGGGCAAGGGTGACCATACCCTTTTCGAACAGCTTCCAGCACTCCTCATTGCAACTTTTGTAGAGAGCAAATGCGGATTCGTCACTGGGCAGTGAGAGTTCCTGGGCCATGAGGGCGAAAGCTTGTTGTTCAGCACGATCAAAATCGAAGAGGGTTCCGTCTGCATCGAAGAAAAGGTGGCGGTACATGGTTGGCTGTCCTTTACTTGTGTGGTTGTTGTCTGTACCATAAAGAAAAAAGCTGTGGTTGCACAAGACCAGCTTTCAAGGAGCTTTCCATGCAGGATACTTTTTTCAAACGACATCTGATGCTGGCAACGATATTCGGCTCGCTTCTGGTGGTGCTTGGCATCTATCTGATGTTTCAACAGGAGTCGTTCGTAAGGATCTTCATCTCCATCTTGGGATTGTTTCTGGTTGGCTCTGGTGTTGCGAGTCTATTTGCCCTCAGAACCTACACCCTTGGTCGTCGTACCAAAATGGCAACGCTCATCCAAGCCCTCATCAGTATCGTGTTGGGGTTGGTTGCCTTCATCGTCCCTCTCTCTGCGGCCAATGTAAGCTGGACGCTTCTGCTCTATCTTATTGCCATTGAGCTGATCTTCTCTGCAATCATCTCTTTCCTTGATGCACTGCTGTTGCGCAAGAGTGAACTTCCTGTTTCTGCGCTTCTTTCAGAAGGGGTTTTCTCGTTGGTGGTGGCGATCCTCTTGTTTGTCTTTCCCCAGCAGATCGGCAGCATGCTGCTCAAGTTGGTCGGCGTGGTGCTCATCGCCATGGGCCTTGGCATGGTCTTGTGGTCGGTGAGGATACGCAAGATCAACCGTCAGTTTTCACAGACGGTGATCGAGGCTGAGGCCGTGGTGGTTGATGAGGGAGACGACTAAGGTACGAGGAAGCTCGCTACCAAGCCATAGCGTGAGATGCCTTGCCCATCAGGTACCGACTCACCTCCGATGGTGAGCATCGAGGAAGAGAGCGGCAGCAGCTTTCTGCTGAACAGGTAGTCCAAGCGCTCTTTCAGTTCTCCCTTCAACAAGGTATTTCCTGCATCGGTTGCACTGGAAAAGTGAGTAGCCCGATAGACATCATAGAACTGTTCCTCCTCAAGGTGGGCAGTCAGAGGCCACAGGTAATCGATTTGGCGGTAGGCGATCGGGCTGAAGGTGTTCCAATCCTGGTGCGAGGGTTCATAGAGGCTGGCGCCAAGGATGGTGGGTTCGGTAACCGCGCCTTGGGCGGTGATGGCCTTCAGTGCTGCCAGACGATTGGGAGTGATCTTCTTCTGTAGTGTCTGCCAGTCCGCCTTTGCTTGGAAGGCCTCCAAGACCTGATACTCGGGAAGGTTGGCAACCGAGAAGCGTACGGTTTTCTTTTCGCTGAACTGAACGCTTGCCCCGTACTCATCACTCTTGATGATCGGCAGCCTGCTGATGATCGCTCCTCCCCGGACCAGCACGGCATGCAAGCCCATTTCCCGTACCAAATCGATGACATTCTGCATATGACCGGTTACCAACATGACGGGGTAATTCAGATCACTGATGCTGGTGTGCACTTCCTTGACGACTGCTTTGGAATCCCACATCCGATCATCGAGGGGGAGCAGCATGACATCCAGTTGCCCATTCTCCTCAAGGTGTATGGTTGGCGCTTGTGTGGTGTACAGCCTGGGATAGGTCAACTCCGAGAGCGGGGGTATTTGTTGGTGGAGGGCAAGCTGGCGCAGCCTTTGTTCTTCCTCAAGCTGGGCCAGGCGCTGTTGCTCGAGGGCAATCTGCTGCTGGCGCTCCATCTCTTCTTGCTCTGCTTTTCGCGTTTGTTCAGCACGTTGCTGCTCAAGTCTTGTCTTCTCTTCCAGGGTGAGGGTCTTTTCCTCAAGCTGGGCCTTGAGCAGGGTATTGTCGGTCTGCAGGCTCCTGATGGTTGCAAGCAGCTCAGCAACCTCCTGCTCGTGTGAGGCAAGCAGTGCGGCCATCTCTGCTTGGTGATCGGTCTGTGCTTGGGTAAGGAACTCCTGCAGATGGTCATTTATCAACTGCTGCTCGGAAAGCAGTGTTTCCAGTTCACTTGCATGGTAGGAGAGCTGATCGAAGGAGAGCAAGAGCTCTGCGTAGCGAGACTCAATGCTCGTCAGCTCGTTGGTCAGCCCTTCTGCGGTGAGCTCTTGGGATGAGAGAGTCGTGCTCGTCTGTGCAAGCTGGGCTTGCAATTGGTCCAATTGGTCCTGAAGGGTTTGTTTCTCTTCGGTGAGCAGGGCAATGGCATTTCTTGCATCCGCTTCAGCCTGTGTAAGCTGTTCCCATGCAAGAGCCTGTTTTCGCTGTGCTTCCTCTTGCTCCATCTGCTGGCGCAGCTGCAGCTCTTCTGCCTCCTGTTTGGCCAAAAGTTCCTGCTTTTCAGCTTCCAGTACGGAGTACTTGGTGACCAAGGTCGTCTCTGGCTCAGGAGGGAGTGCCAAGCGGGACTTGGCTTCTTTGGCTGTGTAGGACTGGCATCCGCTGAAAAGGATGGTGACTGAGAGCAAGATCAGAAGCAACAAGCGACGTGTATTCATGATGGTTCCTATTCCTTAGAAGTTGAAGAAGGCTTCCGCCCTGGCTTTGGCATCAGCCTTGCGTTGCGCTTCTTCCTTGGTGTCCTCCCCAAGCATGAAGGAGTCGCAGAAGTTGGCCTCCACCTTATCCTCAATATACTCCTCCACACCCTCGGAGCAGTCATGGTAGGAGCCGGGGCTGTAGAAGCGGCAGTTGACGCAACTATGCAGGCTTTTTCCACATTTCGGGCAAACAGTATTGTAGCCGATGCTCATCAAAGGATCGATATCAGTATGACAATGGTGACATGCACGCATGGCTCAGAACTCCAGTGTTTTCCCATACTCGGCCATCTCACCGTCTGTATAGGTCTCTTTTTGAAGATGGATGTTCTTCTTGTCGTTCTCCCAACGGGGAATGAGGTGCAGGTGCAGGTGCGGTACTTCCTGTCCGCTGGCCTTGCCGTTGTTGATGATCAGATTCGTTGCATCACAGTGCAAGACTTCCCTAAGTTTTGCATCGGCACGTTTTGCAACCTGCATCAGGTGGGAAAGTGTGGAGTCCGGGCAATCGGAAAGGAGTGGATAGCTCTCCTTTGTGATGATCAGAAGATGTCCTTTGTTGACCGGATTGATGTCGAGGATGACAAAGCAAAGCTCATCCTCATGGAGTCTGACCGAAGGAATCTTGCCTTCAAGAATTTTCGTGAAAATCGTTTCCATGGCACACCTCAAAGCCATTGTAGCACACAAGTGTCGAGTCGGAAAAGGATTGTGTTGGGAAAAGGGATTGCACAAAAAAGCGAGATATACTATTATCCACGAGGTACGTTGGGACAAGGTTGTCTCTTTTCCGTCCCTTCCCATCCCTTCAGAAGATAACCTGATGTGTGCTAGGAAGAAAGAGCTTTTCATCAGGATTGAATTGGATGCTGCAGGGAACCTGTGGACTCGTTTTTATTCTATTTTATAGAGGTTATATAGTATGGCTGACTTGCAAAACTTGAGGAACATCGGAATTAGTGCCCACATCGATTCGGGTAAGACTACGCTCTCCGAACGCATCCTCTACTACTGCAATAAGATCCACGAAATTCATGAAGTTCGTGGTAAGGATGGCGTTGGCGCCACCATGGATAGCATGGAGCTGGAGCGTGAGCGTGGTATCACCATCGCAAGTGCTGCAACAAACGTCACTTGGAAAGGAACGGAGATCAACGTCATCGACACTCCGGGACACGTTGACTTCACCATCGAGGTCGAGCGCTCCTTGCGCGTGCTTGACGGTGCTGTGTTGGTCCTGTGTTCCGTCGGTGGTGTACAGAGTCAGTCAATCACGGTTGACCGGCAGATGAAGCGCTACCATGTTCCCCGCATCGCCTTTATCAACAAGTGCGACCGAACCGGTGCAAATCCGTATCGCGTCAAGAAGCAGCTTGTGGATAAGCTCGGCCTGAATGCAGTGCTGATGCAGATTCCCATCGGGCTCGAAGAACGCCTTGAGGGTGTTGTTGACTTGGTCAGCATGAAGGCTCTTTACTTTGATGCAGGTCCAAACATGGACCAGATTCGTGAGGCTGAGATTCCCGCTGAGTTGCTTGCAGAAGCACAGGCCAAGCGCGAAGAGCTGCTTGACGGTGTTTCCATGTGCTCTGATGAGCTGATGGAAGCCATGCTCGAGGACAATGTGACTGAAGAGTTGCTGAGCAAGGCGATTCGTGAAGCTACCATCCGTCTTGAGCTGGTCCCCGTTCTGATGGGTTCTGCATACAAGAACAAGGGTATCCAGGCTTTGCTTGATGCCGTTGTCAGCTACTTGCCCAACCCGACCGAAGTTGTCAACAGAGCTCTCGATTTGGACAAGAATGAAGAGGAAGTTATCCTCCAGTCCAACGACGAGCTCCCCCCGGTCATTCTTGCATTCAAGCTTGAGGATGGTCAGTATGGTCAGCTTACCTATATCCGCGTCTACCAGGGCAAGGTGAAGAAGGGTGATGAACTCTACAATACCCGCAGCCGCAAGAAGTTCCGCGTTGGTCGTTTGATCCGTATGCATTCTGCAGCCATGGAAGACCTGACTGAAGCTGGGTGTGGTGAGATTGCTGCACTGTTCGGCATCGAATGTGCCAGCGGTGACACCTTCTGTGACCCGAAGCTCAACTATTCGCTCTCCTCCATGTTCGTTCCCAACCCGGTTATCTCACTGGCCATCAAGCCGGTGGACAAGAAGGCTGCTGACAACATGGGCAAGGCGCTCAACCGTTTCACCAAGGAAGACCCGACGTTCCGCACGTTTGTGGATCCCGAGTCCAACCAGACGATCATCCAGGGCATGGGTGAGCTCCACCTTGAAGTCTATGTCGAGCGCATGAAGCGCGAGTATAAGGCAGAGGTAGAGGTCGGCCAGCCTGAGGTTGCATATCGTGAGGCCATCACCCAGCGTGCTGACTTCAACTATACCCACAAGAAGCAGACTGGTGGTTCCGGTCAGTATGCCCGCATTGCCGGTTATATTGAGCCGCTTCCAGATCCTGCTGAGGGTGAGGAGCTGAAGGAGTACGAGTACGTTGATGAGGTCAAGGGTGGATCCATCCCGACCGAGTACATCCCCTCCTGTGACAAGGGTTTCCAGACCGCTGTCAAGAAGGGCAGTCAGCTCGGCTTCCCGGTCATCGGCGTGAAGGCTGTGGTCAACGATGGTGCTTGGCACCCCGTCGACTCCTCCGACCAGGCGTTCCAGACTGCCGCTCTTGGTGCATTCCGTGAGGCGTTTGAGAAGGCCAAGCCGGTTATCCTTGAGCCGATCATGAAGGTTGAGGTCGTCGCTCCCAATGAGTTCCAGGGAAGCGTATTCGCCTCGATCAACCAGAGACGTGGTCTTATCATCAGTTCCACTGAGGACAATGCCATGTGTACCGTGCTCGCAGAAGTTCCGCTTTCTGAGATGTTCGGATACTCCACCGTGTTGCGCTCCCTTACCCAGGGCAAGGGCGAGTTCACGATGGAAATCGGTAAGTACGGAAGAGTACCCACCAGTGTTTCCGAGCAGTTGAAGAAGGATTATCAGGAGAAGCGCAGGAAGGAACAGAAGTAAGATTCTGCTTCTGGTATCCAAAAGCCCCCATGAGGTTTGAATGCCTTTTGGGGGCCTCTTTTTGCGCCAGCACGCAAAAAGGTACCCAAGTGTGAATTTCCATAGTATACTGGGGATGAACCTAATTTCTACTTGGAGGTGAGCATTATGGAAATTCAAGAGTTGAACGACTTGAGTCCTCTTCGCGTATTTGAGGAATCACTGGGCGGCGGGCTCGGTCGTGGGAACCTCGGAGTCCTCGTTTCTCGACACGGTGTAGGAAAGACGGCATGTCTGGTACACCTTGCCACCGATAAGCTGCTCAGGGGCGAACATGTCATCCATGTTTCGTTCTCTGGTAATGTGGAACATGTGATCAACTGGTACAAAGAGGTTTTCCGCGAAGTATCCGATGGTCGCAGTCTTTCAGACGCAGCATCAGTGTACAACAATATTCTCTCCAATCGTGTGGTTATGAACTTCAGTCAGGAAAATGTCACCATCGACAAGGTGCTTTCCAGCTTGGAGACCCTGATCAAACACGGCTCATTCAAGGCTGATGCCATCCTCTTCGACGGATACAAGCTTACTGTTGCCACCGAAGACGATGTAAGACGGATCAAGGAGTTTTCAGAGAGCATGAACCTGGAAGTGTGGTTCAGTGTATCTCCGGTCCGTGCTGATGTGGTCTATGACAAGTACGGTGTTCCGAACACCATGCAAAAATACACGAATCTGATCGATGTCCTCATTGGGTTGATCTACAATGAGGAGCGCGACAAGGTGGTGATGACCGCCGTGAAGACGCATGAAGGGATGGTTGAAAAGCCTATGGGTGTCAGCCTCGATCCCAAAACCATGCTCATTTCCAAGTAATGTTCACCCGAGGGCCGCGCAAGCGGCCTTCGGTGTATTCAGCAGAACTTGACCGGCCGTTTGGCCGGTCAAGCTTCAATCCAGTGGCTGTACCCCACGGTTCGGGCCGACCAGGCCGATGCAGACCCCGCCTTTGATGAGCTGGTGTCGCTGGGGATGGGCGAGCATCCACTTGTTTTGCTTGAAAAGGATGCGTGTTTCGCCATCCTTGCTCTGTTTGCGCACAGCCTCCATGGCTTCGCTCAAGGGTTCATTTGTTTGTTTGGGCAGGACGATGAGGGATTTGAAGCCCTCTTTGTACACCGCACAGGGGGAAAGATGCAGCACATGCGGGTCGATCAGGACTGCACTTCCTTTGGGGAAGTAGAAGAGCTCTGCATCGTGCGTATCGACTGAGTTGAACTCCTTGAGCCTGTCGAATCGTGTAAGAAATTGAAGGCAATCGGTGACAGCGATGAAAAGTTCCGGACTCTTGTGATACTCAACCCCATTGATGGTCGTATTCTTCCCATTGCAGTAGCCAATCTGGATCTCCTGGAACCCAAAGTATTGTCCCAAGGCTTGAGCTTGCTCTTCCTGATGCAAGGCTTGAAGGTCTGCAACGTAGAGGTTTCCCTCTTGGGGAATATCGGTGAGCTCATCGGCTTTTGCCACGAGTTTGTCCACAGACAGGTCGTTCAACACCCTTCCATACTTCGTAAAGGGTGATGAGTCGATTCGCAGTATCATGGTGAGGGGGTTCTGCGCGATCAAAGCCTGGGGAACCTGAAACTGTTTGCTTGCCATTGATTTACCTCGAGAAGAGCATAAAGACCCCTGTCAGCAGGAGCATGGAGAATACAATGAGGGTGAATTTCTTCTGGTCGACTTTGTTGTGGATTCTTTCACCAACGATGATGCCAGCCACCACAAAGGGAATCAGAAGGCCGGTTGAGACAGCCACGTCCTTCGTGACAGAACCTTCGATGAAATAAGTGGCTAGGATGATGGTGTTCAGTGTGGTCCACAACAGACAGAGTGTTGCCCGAAACCGTCCTTTGTCCAAAAGCGTACGGGTTGCATAGAGTACCACCAAGGGGCCTCCTGAGGAGAAAATGCCATGGATCACCCCACCGGCAACAAGCAGCAGATAGTAGGGCAGTGCCGTTTTCTTGGTCAGCGGCGCCCGGGGAGCCCCACCGCGTGCCGATCGCCACAGCTGGCTCAAGGAGACGATGATGATGAAGAGGGCAAGCATAAGGTTGAGGGTATCGCTCTGCTGGGTTCTGAACAGATACATCCCCACGGGAAGGCCTAAGAGCATGCACCCGGTAATGATCGCATACTGCTTCCAATCAATCTGCTTGTAGTTTTTAACCACCAGGTAGAGAGCAAGCAACCATGCGAGGAAGGTGATGACCTTCACTGCCATATGTACCCCCAGCAAGGCGCTGACAAAGGGCATGGCGAGAACAGCACACCCGAAGCCGGTGATGGCTTCCAGGGTGTGGGTAACAAACACGACCAGCCCGCTGAGCAACAGGGCACTCACAGTTTTGCCTCCAACAACCGGTACAAGTCTTCTTCTTGCATGGGAGGAGTCTGGTTGTGCAGTTTTGGATCTTCCATGGCACGTCGGAACAGGCTGCGTATCTGGTCGCTGTCCAGATTGAGGGAGAGTTCAGAGAAGGTTCTGGGTATGCTGAGTTTGGACAGCAGGTCGTTGATGTCCTCTGCCAGACGCTGTACCAGAGCCTCCTCGTCCTTCAGGTCGGGGTGCAGGAACCGTGAGAGCGTAGCAATTTCGGTTCTGTTGTTCCTGTCCTGGACAGCCCAAGCGAAGACTTCACCCAAGGTGAAGGCACAACTGAGGCCGTGAGGGATGTGCCACTCTTCGCTGAGGACGAAGGAGATGGCATGCCCGCTCGCTGTTCCGGTGAGGTTGAAGGCAATGCCTGCCTCGCACGAGGCTTCGAGCATCTGTCTCTGCAGCACGGTACGCTCTGCTGCTCCCGTTTCGATTGCCTCATAGAGTTTGGGGAGTGTAGTGAGCACCTTCAGCGCCGCTCTTCTTGCAAGCTGGCGGGTGAGAGGAGTACTGTTCTTGTTCCAGATTGACTCCAAGGCATGGTCGAGGGCATCCAAGCCGGTCGCGGCGCAGAGCGAAGCGGGAACTCCATGCAGCAGGTTCGCTGCCAACACAGCAGTATAGGCATGCATCAGGGGAGAACCCAAGGTATACTTGCGACCACTTTCGGTAGTGTAGACACCGACTTTGGTAACCTCTGAACCTGTTCCTGCAGTGGTGGGGATGAGCACCAAGGGAAGTGACCTGCATTGGACGCTTCTTGTCGCATTCAGTCCCAGATACTGGTCGAGCTCTCCTCCGTTGGTGGAGAGCATGGCCAGTGCTTTCGCCGAATCGAGAACGCTTCCGCCTCCAATGCCGAGTACCAGGTCCGATCCTGCGAAGCTGGCATCGGAGAACATGCGCATGATGTCAGCGGTCCTTGGATTGGGTTGCACATCCGATAAGACCTGGACATCGAATACCGATTTCAGGTGCTCGACCAATGCATCTTTCTCCTTGATCGGAGCATTATCAAGGATGACAGCCACCTTCAGTCGGCCCGCCTTCAGAGCGGTATACCGAAGGATGTCTGCCAACATCTCTCCATCAAGCTCGGTTGAGGAGACGATGTGCACAGGACTGGCGATGCTTGCTATCATCGAAACTGCTCCTCTT
Source organism: Spirochaetales bacterium (assembly GCA_012519125.1). GTDB lineage: Bacteria > Spirochaetota > Spirochaetia > Sphaerochaetales > Sphaerochaetaceae > Sphaerochaeta. The sequence goes on along the minus strand of JAAYQY010000335.1, from coordinate 133 downwards.
CCAGGACCTGTACCTGATTGAAGGCGTTGGTCAGGAACTCTTTCTTGAACTCCATCTTTTCGGTGAAGGAGACTGAAAGCCAGGCATCAACAATCTGCTTGCCTACAAACGGAGCGGTGATCCAGCCACCGAG
>JAAYQY010000334.1 GCA_012519125.1 Spirochaetales bacterium | reverse complement strand
CTCATACAAGAGGGTATGGTCATCTTCCAAGAACCGTTCAGCTTTGCAGATGGGACGAGGGCGCTCCTTCAGCGCAGAACATTGGCATCTGATTACCAAAAGCAGATTGAGTGTCCCGCTACCCAAGCTCAAACGACCATGATCTGGGCTGATGAACGTGGGTCGATCATCTGGAAGTTCACCAATGATGAGTTGGTGGAAAGCGGCAAAGCTTCCCTTGGATCCCTGGTGCCTTCGTGGCAAGCGGGCTCAGAGGAATCCACGCACATCTTGGGCAATGGATGGTACGTCTCCATCCATTGCCTTGGTGGCGACTATGGGTATTTCTTCCTGGAACGGGAGGACACCCTGCTTAGGCGCTCGTATCTGACAATCCTCCAGTCCAGCCTCTCCATAGCGATATTGGTGATGATGATCCTTTTGGTACTGCTCTTCTTCCTCATCTACCGAGATCATATGTATGAGAAATCGCTGATACGCCTTGCGTTTGAGGATGAACTGACAGGACTTCCGAACAAAAACCATTTTGTGCATGAAGCCTCGCAATTGCTGCTTCGTTCGCGAAGTTCCTATGCAGTCATTGTCATCGACATCGGCAAGTTCAAGCTTATCAACAACCAGTTCGGCTATACCTTCGGCGATACGCTGCTGATGTACATTGCCAAGATTCTCCCGCGCTTCACTACCCAGGACGGGGTGTGTGCACGCCTTTCGGGGGATAAGTTCATCCTTCTTTGCAGTTACCGTGAGCGCAAGGTTTTGGAGAAACGCATCGCAGCCCTCTATCATGAGCTGAAGCAGTTCACCTTTCCCCATGCCTCTCCCTTCCAGCTCGATATCCTTATCGGTATTTCGCTGATCGAGGATGGCAGAACCAGCATTGATGCTGCAATAGACTGTGCACTGTTTGCGCTCTCCTCGCTGAAGGGAAAACAGAGTTCGGGGTGGAACTACTATGATTTGGCGCTGAAGGAGCAACTGCTTGAGGAGAGTGAGCTGGAAAAGGTCTTTACCAATGCACTCAAAGAGGGACAGTTTTTCATCATGCTCCAGCCCAAGTACTCCCTCTCTTCCACCCATTTGGTGGGAGCTGAAGCCTTGGTACGGTGGAACCACCCGACCAAAGGCTTGGTGCCTCCCACTGATTTCATCAACCTGCTGGAGACGCATAACCTTCTGGTTACCTTGGACATGTATGTGTTGGAGCAGGTATGCAAACTATTGACCCGATGGAAGGCAGAGCAGAAGCCCTTGTTGCCCATTTCCGTGAACCAATCACGCTCACACCTGTTCAGCTCGAATTATGAGCGCACCTTGGTCAATCTGGTGGACCAATATGGCATCGATCACCATCTCATGGAGTTTGAACTTACCGAAAGCCTGTTCACCCATGACATCAAACACCTCTCGCATGTGATGGAGAATCTCAGAAAGCATGGCTTCTTGGTCTCTCTCGATGACTTTGGCAGTGGCTATTCGTCGCTCACCATGCTCAAGGATGTCACCATCGATGTCATAAAACTCGACCAGGGTTTTCTCAAAGGAGCTGATGATCATCAGCGGGGCAAGGTGGTGGTAGAGCACATCATCAGCATGGCCAAGAGCCTGGGCATCACCACCGTCGCCGAGGGTGTGGAGACATTGGAGCAGGTACAGATGCTCACTGCACTCGGTTGTGACGCCGTGCAAGGCTTCTACTTCAGTCAGCCGCTGAGCATCACAAACTACGAGGCTCTGCTCATCGATGATCGCCCCCGCTCTTTCTCCTGAAAAGGGCAAGTGAGCCAAAACCGCCGACAAGGGCAATGTAGAACCCAAACTCATACCACCAACCGGTATTGTTGGTTTCATAGATCCTGTAGATGGGGTTGAAGAGGCGTGCAATGAGTGCAACAGGGGCTATCCACCCATGCCAAATGCCCATCAGGAACCCTGCAGGGGCTCTTTCTTCAGGGGTAGCAACCGACAAACAGGACGAGCACAAAAGAAGCGTCAAGAGAACCAACACCATGATGCGAGTACGTTTCATACTTCTTCTCCTATAAGCCTTGCAATGCGCATGATGACCCGATTTGCCTCAGGTATGGGAAAGAGCGGGTAGTCATGGTTCATTTTCCTTCCTTCGTGGTACTCCAAGATGGCTCCTTCCTGCTTCGCTTTTGCCCGCAATGCTCGGGCGTCTGCCAAAAAGAGTTCGTGCGTACCGACAAAGAGCGTGATCGGGCAGAGCTCTTTCAGCGATCCATACAAGGGTGAGACCCGGTAGTCTTGCCCTGAAAGTTCCTGTTTCCAAGCTTTGCCGTACATGACCAGCTTGTCTCGGTCAAGCATGGGATCACGTTCGGCAAGGTAGTCGATGCCTATATGGGAGAGCTCGATATCCAGCCAAGGGGAGATGAGGATCAGCTGAGAGAAGGGGAGATGGT
>JAAYQY010000333.1 GCA_012519125.1 Spirochaetales bacterium | reverse complement strand
TGCCGCAGAAGTCGGAGATGATGTCTATCGGGAAGATCCCACGACCACAAGGCTCGAGGCCTTGGCCGCTGAACTGACGGGTAAGCCAAAAGCTCTGTTTGTCTCCTCCGGCTGTATGGGAAACCTCATCAGCCTCTACCTCCAGGCAGGGAGAAGCAACGAGGTGCTCACTGCCTCCAACAGCCATATCATCCAACACGAAATCGGCTCGATCAGCGCCATTGCAGGAGTGCTTCCCATCACCATTGACGTCCCGAGGGGTGTGTTGAGTGCAGCCGATCTTGCCGGCAAAGTGAAGAGCGGCAGCTACGACATGGCTACCACCACTCTCGTAGAGGTTGAGAACACCATAGGCGGCTACTGCTATCCTCTGGAAAATCTGGAAGGAATCAAGGATTTTTCCCAGACCCATCATCTGAAAGTCCACATGGATGGTGCCCGTGTCTTCAATGCACAGGTGGCTACCGGCATCTCGGTAAAGACCTATGCCAAATATGCCGATACCATCACGTTCTGCCTTTCCAAGGGGTTGGGAGCTCCGGTAGGCAGTATGCTCTGTGGCGATGAAGCGTTCATCACCAAGGCCCTTACCCTCAGGAAGATGCTTGGAGGAGGAATGCGCCAGACAGGCATCCTTGCCGCGGCAGGACTCTATGCACTCACCCATCATGTGGATCGTCTGAAAGATGACCATGCTCATGCAAAGGCCATTGCTGAAGCTTTGATGAAATCAGGCTGGGCCAAGGTGGACAGCGAGGGAGTACAGACAAACATCATCTTCTTCCAGGTTCCCGGACTTTCAGCAAAGACGGTCGTAGGGCGTCTTGCTTCTCACGGAATACTCGCCAACAATGAAGGGGAGATGGTACGTCTGGTCACCAATCTTGATCTCAATGATGAGGATACAAAGGAAGTCTGTTCACTTCTCTCCTCGCTCGACATAGAGGCATGAAGATGAAAACAACCCTTATCTGCTTCTCCGGTACCGGCAACAGCTACTACATCGCCAAACGCCTGTGTGAGGAGATCGGTGATTGCCAGATCCTGATGATCCCGAACCTCATGCATGGTGATCCGATCGAGCTGACCGAACAGGTGGGCTTTGTGTTTCCCGTCTACAAAGGATTCCCACCCAACCTTGTGGTGCATTTTGTCCAGGAAGTCTTTGCCAAGCAGGACCTCTCCCCCATCAAATACCTCTTCATGGTGGCAACCCGATACCTGTTCCAGGCCTATACATTCCAAGCGATGGATATTGTGCTCAAGGAAGCAGGAGCCTTGGCCAGCTATGCAAACCATGTAGTGATGCCTGATGGATATGTTCCCCTTCTCCACGCTCCCACCGAAGAGAAGATAGACACGCTCTATGCGAAAGCAGAGCAGAAGATTTCCCTCATTGCGGAGGATGTAAGGAGCGAGGCGATACACCTACCCTTCAGACCTCCCTTGAGCCGTTTGGTGATCAATCACCTGATGGTCCCGATTCATCGCGCATTCATGGACACCGCCCTCGACTTTGCGGTAACCGATGCGTGTACCTCCTGTGGCCTGTGCTACCGCATGTGCCCCTCGGTAAACATTGAGATGGTGGATGGAAAGCCGGTCTTTGACCGTGCCTGTACCGGATGCCTCGGTTGCTATCACCGTTGTCCCACACAAGCCATTGTGTTCAAGCACAAGGTCAAGGAGGGAAGATATCCCAATCCACGATCGACCTATGACCAGGAGTACAGAAGCTGATGCAGTACGATTTCGATACGGTGGTGGACCGTTCCACCTCTCTCTCGGTGAAATGGAACAAGGCTGTCATCAAATCTGTGTGCGGTAATTCTGAGGCCGAGCCGTTTTGGGTCGCTGATATGGACTTTCCGGTTGCCCCCGAAGTCGCCCAGGCAGCCCAAGCTCTTGCCGAGCATGCCATCTTCGGCTATCCCCACACAGACAAACAACGGCAAGTTTTTTGCAACTGGGCAGAGCAAAGACACCAGCTCAAACTCACTGAGCGGGAAGTAGTGGTGAGCCAAGGCGTCCTCAACTCACTAGCGGTCTTGGTGGAGCAGCTTT
>JAAYQY010000332.1 GCA_012519125.1 Spirochaetales bacterium | reverse complement strand
TCTTGGTCTGCAATCAACGCATTGAGCCGATTGACCTCTGTCTGCAAGTCTTCTGCATCTCCGTTGACGGCATGGAAGGCTCCCAGCTTGAGGACCTTTTTCACAAAGCGGTTGTTCAGGTAGTAGCGGAAGCTGGAAGGGTGGCTGTCGCTGATGCCCACATACTCATTGAGGCCGAACGCCTCAACCTTGCTCCAATCCACATCCGACTCCCCTAGATGTGCATAGAGGGAGAACTGGCTGAGGCCGGTAGCCACGACTATGTACGCACGTCCTCTCTTCTCGATGGCTTCCCTGATGATGGCAAGACCCAGCTTTGCAGCTTGGTATCCCATGTCATGTTTGTCTTCGCAGATTGTGACGCGCATATTCCGTGTTCCTCCCCTGTATTCCCAGTGTAACCGAAGCAGGCTTTTGTTTACAGGGCTTTCAGAGAAAAGCTTCCTCGCTGGATCTGTGGGCGGTGTTCCACAGCTCGCTTTTGATCACCAGTTGTCGGCAGACCGGTTCTGCTCCGTAGGGGGAGAAGAAGCGGTCCATCGTGACAGCATCCCCGGCGAGGGTGATGAGAATCCTGGTGTAGTGCAGGCGGGCCATCTGCCGGGAGAAGGAGTCGAAGAGCAGACGGAACAGGCCCAGTCCCCGGTACTCACGCTTGACTGCAAAGAACGGGACTTCCACCAGACCGTTGTCCAGCAGTTCATATGCCAAAAAGGCAGCCAAGGCTCCCTCCTGGGTACGGGCAATCTGGAAGTGGGTTGGCTTTGATGTCTCGATGCGCCGTGCGAGCAACAGAGCAGCGATTGCATCTTCCTCATCTGTGGAGCGATCTTGTTCCAGCAACTCCTGCATGAAGAGAGCAAGATCTTGGGGAGCTTCTCCTTCAACTCTTTCGAACATGAAGTCCTCAAGCAGGATATCCTCGGTGAGGTCTTCGCACTCTGCGGGCAGTTTCAAGAGGCCAAGCACCCCTTCCTGTTCGCGGTACCAGGTGATGACCACACGCCTCAGCTGTTCTTCCTTGAAAACGAACCACTTGCGCTCGAGGATCGGAAGTTCTGCAAGTGTGTCCTTGAACTTGCGGAACACTCCTTTGCCACTTTGCAAAGCACCCAGCAGTCTGGTTCGGTAGAGTGGGTTGCGTACCCGGTTTGCAAACTGTTCCATCAGGTGGAAGCCATCCGATGGCTCCCAGTCGGGTATGGACAGAAAGCGTTCCTCACCAACGCCTTCTTCATCCTGAAGCAGAAAGCGGCGCTCCTCCTCACTGACCAGGCTCCCTTGCTGGAGGTCCAGAAAAAAGCAATTTTCCTGATCTTCCATGGAGAAGGTGATTGATTCGAGCAACTCTTCGGTCAAGGGTGGCAGGCTGTAGGAGGCTTGTTCGGTATCCATGGGTGTTATCATACTCTGCGAGCGTGTATCTGGCTAGAGCTACCCCCGTTGCGGGTTGGGACAGAGCTTTGGTTGCCTTGACATTAGTGGTAAAAGATACGAATATAAATCTACCGATATTCATTTCGAAATTAGGAGTATATTCATGAGCATTATTGAATTTATCGAAGCCAGGGAGATCCTTGACTCACGTGGTAATCCCACCGTAGAAGTAGATGTCATTCTTGAAGATGGCTCCATGGGCCGCGCTGCGGTTCCCTCCGGCGCATCCACCGGTATCCACGAGGCTGTTGAGCTTCGCGATGGAGACAAGAGTCGTTATCTCGGCAAGGGCGTTCTGAAGGCTGTTGACAATGTCAACAACATCATCGCTCCCGAACTCGAAGGCATGGATGCTCTTGATCAGGTTGCCATTGACCGCGCTATGATCGCTCTGGACGGTACCCCGAACAAGGCAAAGCTTGGTGCAAATGCCATTCTCGGCGTTTCCATGGCTGTTGCTCGCGCTGCTGCCGACTACCTTGGTCTGCCCCTCTACAAGTACCTTGGTGCCTACCATGCTTGCGTGCTTCCCGTACCGATGGCAAACATCCTCAACGGTGGCGCTCACAGTGACAACAAGGTTGACTTCCAGGAGTTCATGGTTATGCCCATCGGAGCTCCCTCACTGCGTGAAGGCCTTCGCTGGACCGCTGAAGTCTTCCACAACCTCAAGTCTGTCCTGAAGGGAAAGAAGTACAATACCTCTGTAGGTGATGAGGGTGGTTTTGCTCCCGACCTGCAGTCCAATGAAGAGGCCCTCGAGGTCATCATGGAAGCCATCAAGAAGGCAGGTTACACCACCGGTCGCGATGGTGACTTCATGATCGCTCTTGACCCCGCTTCTTCCGAACTCTATGACGAGAAGACCAAGACCTACACCCTCAAGTGGACCACCGGCGAGAAGCTGACCAGCGCCCAGATGGTAGACCTGTGGGAAGACTGGGCCAACCGCTACCCGATCATCAGCATCGAGGACGGCATGGCTGAGGATGACTGGGATGGTTGGAAGATGCTGACCGACCGCATTGGTGATCGTGTCCAGCTCGTCGGTGACGACCTCTTCGTAACCAACGTAGAGAGACTGAAGATGGGTCTTGAGAAGGGCGTAGGCAACTCCATCCTGATCAAGGTCAACCAGATCGGCACCCTGACCGAGACCTTCGAGGCCATTGACCTTGCAAAGCGCAACGGTTACACCTCCGTCGTTTCCCACCGCTCCGGTGAGACCGAGGACAACTTCATTGCTGACCTCGTAGTCGCACTCGAAACCGGTGAGATCAAGACTGGTAGCATGAGCCGCTCCGACCGTCTTTCCAAGTACAATCAGCTGCTGAGAATCGAGGATTACCTCGGTGATACCGCAAAGTATGCTGGTCGTGACGCATTCCGCGTTCTGTAAGACTGGGTAGCGCACAATTTGTATCTTCAGGGCCATCGCAATTGCGGTGGCCCTTTTTCACAAGGAGGGCTCGTATGCTGGAAAAACCAAGACACTTGGAGCGAGGGGATACGGTGGCCACCGTGAGCCTGAGTTGGGGAGGTGCTGGTGATCCTGAGCTTCTCTGGCGGTATGAGGTAGGCAAAAAGCGTCTTGAAGATGTTTTTGGCCTGAGGGTGGTGGAGATGGAGCACACCC
>JAAYQY010000331.1 GCA_012519125.1 Spirochaetales bacterium | reverse complement strand
GGAGAACTGGGAGGCAAAGCTTCCTGACAAGCTGGGGCCTCACCAGTAGAAAAATCAAGCGATTGGGACTATGCTTTTCCCATGACCAAACGCCAGTATCATCTGCTTGAGCTCTTCTACATCACGACAGGGTCGTTCCTTACCGCCCTGGGCATCGCCCTCTTCTCCTCCCCTGCCAAGATAGCAAGCGGCGGGGTAAGTGGCATTGCCATCATCCTCTACCATACCCTTGGGCTGGATACCGGTCTCTCCATTTTCGTACTCTCTGTTCCCCTCTTCCTGTTGGGGGTGATAATCTTTGGCAAGCAGTACGGGGCAAAATCCCTGGCAGGTACGGTCCTGCTCTCCGTTTTCACCTCACTGATCAACGCCTGGGGAGGCTATGATGGGGTGCTTGACTACTCCAACCCCCTCTCGATCCTCCTCTCAGCCATTTCAGGGGGAGTCTTGATGGGACTGGGAGTGGGGCTCGTGCTGCGTAGTGGTGCGAATACCGGGGGAACAGATATCCTTGGCCAGATTCTCGCCCGCTACACCCCGCTCTCCATGGGAACGTCCCTCTTCTTGGTTGATGCACTCATCATCACTGCGAGTGCCTTCATTTTCAGCTTGGAAATGGCACTGTATGCCATCATGACGGTATATATCGTATCAGTCACCATCGATCGGGTGGTGCTCTCCTTCGGAACCCGTTCTGCAAAGACTGTGTTCATCATCAGCGAGAAACGCAAGCAGATAGAGACAGCCATCCTGGAAGAGCTCGGCCATGGAGGCACGATTCTCTATGGCAGCGGAATGTACACCGGTTTCGACCGGCCGGTCATCATGACCGTGGTCGCCAACAACAAGATCGGGGCCTTGACCAATATCGTCCATCGCAATGACAGGCTTGCATTCATGGTTGTCCAAGAGGCATACAAAGTCCTCGGTGAGGGATTCACCCCCATCGAGGAAGCTGCTTGGGCAGGGCTGTCGGATGTAACGCAAAAACGAAAGAAGGAGTCCTAGTTCCAGAGTTTCTCGGGATAGGTACCCTTCTTCACCTTCAAGGCAAGCTGGTTCTTCACGTTCTCCCGATCCTCACTGTAGGTCATACCAAACCAGGTTTCCTGGGTCGAATAGAACTTGAGCCGACCCTCTTTCTTGGTCACCATCGCACTGGTCCCGTTGGGAAGGTAGCACTCAGTCTTTTCAGCTTGGATATTCTCCTTGATGAAGGCATCCCAGTAGGAAGTGAAACTTTCGAAGATGGTGGGAGCAAAGCCAAAGAAGTTCATGGAAACCAACTCCTTGCCGGTGAGCAACAACTTTTCATGCTCCTTGTAACTCACCACCTGCTCACCTTCATACCCGATCTTGGTGTGCTCCTCCATATCGACGAGGTAACCATCCTGTACATTGCAGATAGCTCGGCTTACGGTACCGCTGCGACTCATGGTGTGGTCGAGCACATAGCCAACCATGGCATGCTCTGTGCTGTCCGGCGTAAGCGACGAAAGGTGCTTTGCAAGGATGGAGAAGGATTCACGCCCATAGTAGTCATCGGCGTTGATGACGGCGAACGGCTCGGCGATTGCATCCTTGGCACACAACACTGCATGGATGGTTCCCCAAGGCTTCTTTCGTCCTGCAGAGAGGCGCTTCTGCTCCTCACTGAGCAAGGAGTCCTGACTCTGGAAGAGATAGGATGCGTCCATGTTGCGGGCAATACGGTCAAACAAGCGCTCGCGAAAATCCTTTTCAATATCCTTGCGGATCATGAAAACCACCTTGCCAAACCCACTCTTGTGGGCATCAAACACCCCATAGTCAAGCAAAGTTTCTCCGTGGCTTCCCACGCTGTCTATCTGTTTGATGCCGCCGTAACGGCTTCCCATACCAGCTGCCAATACCAAGAGAGTCGGTTTCATCGTGTTTGCTCCTCAACGTGACTGAAGTTGCTCTGTATTGTAGACCTTGTTTGCAAGGAGAGTCAAACAGGAGTGGGTCTTTGCTGTGGAAAAAAGAGAGCTTGTGCAGTATGCTTGGCTCATGAATAACCGAGAATGGTATGCAGAAGCTCTCAAATTCTGCCAGCTTTCCCCTACGTGCACCACATGCCCCTATCAATTGCTCACCGAGCAAGCAGACCTCACCAAGGAACGGCCCTGCTTTAGTGACAAGCAAGCTCTACTCAAACTTGACGCTTGGCTCAGCGCTCCACATGATAGAGACAGATCCCTTGAAGAGACAGATGATGACCATCAGTGGCTCAAGGAACTCTTGAAAGTGCAGTTTGATGAAGAGGATGATGCGTGGCTTTTGGATGAGGAACTCTGCTAGAGCACCTCGATGCTCAGCTGAATTGCTGCCGAATACCAGCCGGTTGCGTATTGATCGGGATTAAAATCAGGAATCTCAGCAAGAATGGATCCGGTTTCATACAGGATGGTATCGTTGTTGGCGTAGACACCACGAACGCCCAAATCCTTCTCCATTGCTTCGCTTCCTGCAACACTCACTGCCCTGGACACATCGCTGGCGACCCGAACCGAGAAGGGAAGCTCAGATAGCTGACCGGGAAGCAGTGGCTCCTCCTCGTCAAGCACAAAGGAAAACCGCAATTTCTCTCCAAATTCACCCGGACGGATAACCATCTTGAATTGAGAACCTGAATTGTTTGAAATGAGGGTGTACGTGCCGACCTGTACAATGCTGTTGCGGCTGTCGGCAAGATTGAAATTCAGTGCATTCTGGTTCTGGATAACCCGAAAGACCTCAGTTACCGGCATCTGTCCCAAGACTTCTATCCTGTCAAAAGGAAGCGGAGAGGCAGTCAGGGCAAAGGAGGAGAAGCCTCCAAGAAGAAGGAAGCATATCATTGCTCGCTTGAGTTGCCTGATTGCATTTCCCATGGTGATCCATTCCTCTGTGTGAAAGTGTAATAAGACGGGAAACACGTGTCAAGAGTTGATACTCTCTATTTCCTACAACTTTCATTTCTCATCTATACTTATACAATAATTCTTTATATTAAAACTTTTTATATAATTTTCATCTCGTGTCATAGGATTTCCCAAGCCCTTACTTGACAATGCTATCCTCTCTACCGTAGGATGTGTGGGTTATGGGCCCGTAGCTCAGCTGGATAGAGCGTCTCCCTCCGGAGGAGAAGGTCGTGAGTTCGAACCCCGCCGGGCTCAATAGCGAGGAAGTCAGTTCAATGGCTTCCTTTTTTTGTGCTCCACGATGCACTGCAGCCGGATGTCGCGGCTACTGGAACCTACGCACAGCTCATACTGTCCAGGATCACTGACAAAAGCCCAACGTTCCAGATCCCAACGGGAGAGAGCCTCAAAACCTACAACGAGAGAGACCTGTTTTGATGCGTGAGGTCCCAAGGCCACCTTAACAAACCCCTTCAGCTCTTGCATCGGACGGAACACTACCGGTTCGAAGGAACGGACATAGAGCTGACATACCTCGCTGCCTGCTCTCTCTGTGCAGTTGCGCACCGTAAAGGAGAGCTCCCAGCCATCACTGAGCTCCTCACACTTCAGATTTTCGTAGCTAAAGTGTGTATAGGAAAGCCCATGACCAAAGCAGAAGAGCGGCTCCTGCTTTTCTGTGTCAAACTGCCGGTACCCCATCATCAAGGCTTCGTTGTACTCCAGGTTTTGCACCGAACGAATAGTCGGATCACCCTGCCCCTTTCGAAGCCGAGCAAGGCTCAGATGAGCAAAATCCCGGGGATATGTACGCATTGAGCGGTAGTCGTCAAGTGCATGGGCAATGGTATAACAGAGCTTTCCCGACGGGTTGGCATCGCCGAACAACAAGGCCTTCAATGCCTGGGCTGTTGAGGAACCGAGAAAGGATGCTGAGAGAATTGAGGGAACGCAGGCTTGCCAGCTCTCCATCTCCACCGCCCCGCCACTTTGCACGATTACCACAGTCTTGCTGTTCAGGTTTGCCGCTTGGTGAATCGATTCCCTGTCACTGGCAAGCAATCGCCACGGCTTGTCGTATGCTTCGCTCTCCTCAATATGGTCGAACCCAACCTGCAGCACCACGGCATCGGCCTGTGCCACTCTCTTTCTCCACTTCGGAACACGATACCAGAACCGGGGAAGCAGATCTGCCCTCTCTTGCAAAGCAGAAGCCAGTGTCTGCACGCCTGAAGGCAGGGCAATCATGGATGAGCCACCGCCTTGGCTCACCTTGTCGATGAGACTGCCTCCGATGCAAAGGTGTGTGTGCTTGTCGAGCGGAAGGACAGACGCATCATGTTTGAGCAGTACTACCGAGGAGAGGGCAGCCTCGAGGGCTACTTGACGATGTTCGGCAGTACCCGCCTTGCATGTACTATCGGCCATCGGGACAGTGAAGAGCCCGGCTCTTTCGTAGGTTGTGAGCAGATGCAGTACCTTCGCATCGATCATCGCTTGGGTAGCCTTCCCCGCTTGCAGGCTCTTTTGCACTTGCTCTTTTCCCAAGTATTTGGGAGAAGGCATCTCAAGATCTACACCATGAGCAAGCACCCCTTGGGTGCTGTACAGCGAATTCCAATCTGAAACCACCAGCGTATCAAAGCCCCACTCCCCTCTGAGAATGCCCTCCAACAGGTAGGAATGTTCGCTGGTATAGCTCCCGTTCACTTGGTTGTAGCTGGTCATCAGGGCAAGAGAGCCAGACTCAAGGCTACGCTTGAATGCAGGCAGATAGAGCTCTCTGAGCGTCCGTTCATCCACCACAGAGTTTGATTTATGCCGGTCATACTCGCTGTTGTTGCAGGCAAAATGCTTTACGCAGGTGATAACCGGGTAGGAGGTGACCCCCTTGATGTAGGCAGCTGCCATCTCCCCGCTCAGATACGGGTCCTCGCCATAATACTCGAAGTTTCTCCCACACACAGGGACCCGGGCCAAGTTCACTCCCGGCCCCAGCAGTACTCCCACCCCCAAGGCCCGGCACTCCTCACCCAGTACGGCGCCTACGCGCTCAAGCAACTCACGATCGAAGCTCGATGCCAGTGCAGAGGATGCGGGAAAGTCGGTGACTTCTGTCTTCCAGTTCCTCAAACCAAGGGTAGCGTCACTGCTCCATACAGCCTTGAGGCCGACACGAGAAACAGCAGGGATGCAAAACTCCTCAACGCCTGAAAGCAGGGAAATCTTCTCATCTGCGGTAAGGTGAGCAAGAAGACGTTTGGCCACCGAAGGCTCATCGCTGGGAGGAAGGAGCAAGTGCATGGGCTCGTAGTCGGGTAGACACACCCGGGGAGCAAGCATCTCTTGCATTCTCTTCTGCACGATGCGCTTCATCAATTGCTCGAATCCCCTTCGGATCATGGTATGCCTCCCTCCTACATTGTAACACGGTAAGCCTTGCCTTCGGGCAAAGAAACTCGGTACTCTACTGAGCATGAGCATACGCGTACTCTTTTTAGGCGAAATAGTGGGGAGACCTGGCATCCAGACTGTCAAGGAAACCCTGAAGACTCTCAGGCAGGAAAAACAGATTGACTTGGTCATTGCCAATGGCGAAGGAGCTACCAACGGCTTTGGCCTTGGACGAGCCCACAGCATGCAATTGTTGAAACTGGGTATTGATGTGCTTACCGGCGGTGAGAAAATCTATTACAAGATGGATATGGTTGAGTTCATTGCAAAGAATCCCAGCATTCTCAGGCCGGCAAACTATCCGCAACAGAATCCTGGGCGGGGGGTGCGCTACCTCACCGTCAAGGAGACCAAGGTCTGCGTGATCAACATCCTCGGTAATGCCGATTTCCCACGCACCCATCTCTCCAACGCTTTCAGCCTTGCCCAACTACTGGTTGACAAGGCGAAAGAGGATGGAGCGCTAGCCCTGGTGCAGTTCCATGCCTCTCCTACTGCTGAAAAGCTCTCGATGGGCTTCATGTTGGATGGCAAGGCGAGTGCAGTCATCGGGACCCATACCAAGGTCCTCTCTGCCGATGCCACCATTCTCAAGGGGGGCACGGCATACATCACCGACAACGGTCGCTGCGGAAGCCAGATGAGTGTGGGAGGCTTTGACAAGCAGGTGGAGATTGACAAGCATATCTCCCAGGTCCCCGCCCGCTCATTCGAGTGCTGGGAGGACCTGAAGCTGGTCGGAGTATTGGTGGATATTGCAGATGATGGCAAGGCAACCTCGATTGAGACGATTCAGATCCCGGTGGAAGCAAAGACAGACGAGAAGGAACAGAAGGATGTTTGAGATAGTTACCGTAACCAAAATAGTTTCGAAGCAGATGCTGGAAGTATCGTGCACCAGCTCCGCTTGCAATGGGTGCAAAGGGGAAGCCTTCTGCAACACCAAGGGCAAGCGTTTCGAAGCATGGAACAAGCATATGCTTCCTGCAGAGCCAGGTTCGACAGTGGAAATCTACTTGCAACCTGGCCGCACCATCGCCGGGACTCTCATTACCTTGATTTTTCCCCTTCTGCTCTTCCCCTTGGGGTATTATCTCTCCGGGAGGTTCGGCTCGGGCGAGCTGGCTTCCTTTTTCTTTGGACTTCTTGGCATTCTGGTAGGATTTTTAGGTGTTTGGATCTACTTCCGAAGCAGTCAGAACCACTACCTGCCGGTAGTTGAGCGAATCCTCTCCGATGAGAAGGAAAATTGAGATTGCCCAAAGCTTGAACCACGGGTATACTCAGCATATGAGGAAAAAGCTCGTTCTTGGCATGGTTCTTGCATCACTGCTTCTCTTCTCCTGCTCGCTCTCCCCTGAGCAGGAGGCGTACGCACGTACCCTCGAACTTCCTGACCTCAGGCTTACCAATGCCACCTACCGCCTCGACCGCGGAGATAATGAACCCCTTTCAGTAACCGCAGCTGAGATATCCCTCTACAATGCGACCAACAAAGCCATCATCACCAACTTCGTCTTCACCCAAACCAGTGCAGACGGTACGCTTCTGCTCCGCGGAAAAGCACAGAGGGCAGAAGTGGACCTTACCACCTATGATGCAACGCTTACCGGTGCAATCCAAGTCGAAAAGCCTTCGGATACGCTTGTAGTTGAGGCTGAGCATCTTGTGTGGTACCACGATGAGCAGCACCTCCTCAGCGTTGGGGAAGAGACGGTAAGTCTCCAGTTTGAAGGAAACAAGACCATTCGGGGAGTAGGCTTGGATATTCAGCTCAAAGACGGCAGCGTCTCCTTCACCCAGCTCGACGAAGG
>JAAYQY010000330.1 GCA_012519125.1 Spirochaetales bacterium | reverse complement strand
TGGTTATGCCTTGCCATCTGGGCCCTCTCCTGGATTTTGCTTTACAAAACCAGTTTTGGTCTTCGCCTGAGAGCCTGTGGTGAGCATCCCTCAGCAGTTGCATCTGCTGGTATCAATGTGCATCACATGCGCTACTTCGGGGTTGCAATGAGCGGCGCCTTGGCAGGACTTGGCGGTTCGGTTATTCTCATCACCTACTCGGGCGAGTTCAGTGGTACGGTAGCCGGGCTTGGCTTCCTCTCCATTGCCGCCTTGATTTTCGGGCAGTGGAAACCGTTGGGGATTCTCGGTGCAACCTTCTTCTTCGGTATCGCCACCACGATTGCGAATGTGAGTCAGGTTATCCCGTCTCTTGCGGTCATTCCCCCTGTCTTCTTCAAGGTCTTCCCCTATGTGGCAACCTTGATCGCCTTGGTGCTCTTCTCCAAGAATTCGGCCGCGCCGAAAGCGAGCGGAGAACCTTTCTAACACGTACGGAGGAATCTATGGATCATTTGATGGAAAAAATGCAGGAAGCTGCAATGTATATCACCAGTCGCATCGGCAATGAGCCGGTGGATATCGGCATGGTTCTGGGCAGTGGGCTCGGTGGCCTTGCCGATGAGCTGGAGGATGCGGTGGCGATCTCCTATAAGGACATTCCCTTCTTCCCTGTTTCCACCGTCTTCGGTCATAAGGGGAGATTGGTGGCAGGCAATCTGGAAGGCAAGCGGGTGCTCTGCATGCAGGGACGCTTCCACTACTATGAGGGCTATGGCATGGACCAGGTGGTGTTTCCCATCCAGGTGATGCATGCGATGGGAATCAGGCAACTTCTGGT
Organism: Spirochaetales bacterium; assembly: GCA_012519125.1. Classification (GTDB taxonomy): domain Bacteria; phylum Spirochaetota; class Spirochaetia; order Sphaerochaetales; family Sphaerochaetaceae; genus Sphaerochaeta. Next base: position 2,630 of record JAAYQY010000330.1, on the reverse strand, counting down.
GACCAATGCTGCAGGTGGTGTGAATACCGCCTATCAGCCAGGGGATTTGATGCTGATCACCGACCACATCAAACTCATTGCAGACAGCCCGATGCGCGGACCCAACCATGAGGAGTTGGGAGAGCGGTTCTTCGATATGACCCATGCATATGACAAGAAGTTGTGTGCGTTGGCACGGGAGGAAGCAAAGCGTCTGAGCATTCCTTTGCAAGAGGGTGTGTACATGTTCTTTGCAGGTCCCTCCTATGAAACCCCTGCTGAGGTGCGTTCTGCCCGTATCCTCGGTGCTGATGCGGTTGGCATGTCCACGGTGCCCGAGGCAATTGCTGCAAGTCAGATGCGCATGAAGGTTTTGGGTATCAGCTGCATCACCAACATGGCGGCAGGTATCCTCGACCAGCCGCTGAACCACACCGAGGTGATGGAGACCAGCGATCGGGTGAAGGAAGCTTTCACTTCCTTGGTACGCAACGTCACCCGTCTTTGGCCGGTATGAAGAGCCAAGCCCAAGCGCTGATCCAGGCCTTGGGCCTGGAAAGCCTTCCTGGTGAGGGTGGCTTTTATCGGAGGGTCCATACCTTCACCGAAGCGGGTCTCGAAACGGGCAGTGTGATCTACTACCTGATCACCGCTGAGAGTTTCTCTTCGTTGCATTGGCTTCCTATCGATGAGGTTTGGTACTTTCTTGAGGGCGATCCTGTTGAGCAGCTGGTTCTCCATCCTGATGGAAGCCATAGTCTGCTCCTCCTAGGAAAAGCTACTGAAGGGAAAACTCCTCTCAGTGTAGTGAAAGGGGAGTGCTGGCAGGGAACGAAGTTGCATGGCAAAGAGGGTTGGGCACTGTGTGCAACCACCATGTGTCCCCCCTACGACAGCAACGCTTATCGGCAAGGGGGATCCTTTCTGATCGACCAGTATCCTGCTTGTTCGCATATAGAGACATTTCTTGGCAAGGAGACTTGATGAAGACGGTTTTGGTCAGTGGAGGCACCAGCACGCTCGGAAGGGCAATCTGTACACGCTTCGTAGAGGAGGGGTATACGGTGTATTGCGCCTATGCTTCTTCGAAGGAGAAAGCCACATCCTTTGCAGCTTCGCTAGGCCCTTCCCTGATTCCCCTTCATCTTGATGTACAGGACCAACAGAGCATTGCACAGGGGTGTGCACACCTGCAGAGCCTCGATGTGCTGGTCAACAACAGCGGTGTATTCTCTGTCTTTCCCACTGAGGAGCTTGAGGAAACAGAGTGGCAACGCATCTTTGATGTGAACGTAACCGGAATGTTTCGTCTGACCAAGCAGGTGCTGCCGCTGCTCAGACAAGCAAGGGGCAATATCATCAACATTGCCAGCATCAACGCACTTCATCCTGGCTTCGGTGGCACCACCTGCTACGATGCTTCCAAAGGAGCGGTGGTCTCCTACACCAAAGCATTGGCAGCAGAACTCGCCCCAGAGGTTCGGGTCAATGCCGTAGCCCCAGGCCTGATAGCCGCCCCGTATCTTGACAAGGACCACCCCCTGCGTCAGCTCTATGAGAAACGAGCCTTGCTTTCCCAGCTGATTGAACCTGATCAGGTGGCACAGGTGGTGAGCTTTCTGAATGGGTGTTGCGCGATGACTGCCCAGGTGATTACCGTCGACTGCGGCTATCTTGCGGGGTGAGCATGAAGATACTTTGCATCTCTGATGAATCTGATCCATTGGTCTACTCCAAGAACATCGCCAGTCGGTATGCCGATGTTGATGTGGTCATTGCAGCAGGCGATCTTCCCTTGAAGTACTATGAGTTCATCATCTCTTCGCTGAACAAACCGCTCTACTTTGTCTTCGGCAATCACAACCTGGAGTTCCTCAGCCAGTTCACTTCCAATGTGCAACCGATTCTGCAGTACGGCTATACCGATGGGAAAATGCAACTCTACCCGTCCTTTGGCGGCGAGTATGCTGATGGAAAAGTCCTGTACAATCATAAGCATAATCTCATCATTGCAGGTCTTGGGGGCGCAATGCGTTACAACAAGGGCAAGCACCAGTTCACCGAGCGGGAGATGTTTTTCAGGATGCTTCGCATGGTGCCCAAACTGCTTATCAACAGGATTTTCAGGGGCCGTTATGTCGACATTCTCGTCACCCATGCTGCCCCGATGGGCTTAGGTGATGATGCCGATCGATGTCATCAGGGGTTCTCCACCTTTCTGACATTCATGCAGTGGTTCAAGCCCCGATATCTCCTGCATGGGCATATCCATCTTCACGACATGAATGCAAATCGCTATCATGTGTACAAACAGACCCAGATCATCAATATCTTCCAAAGCTACATCTTGGAAGATCCAAAGCTGGGAGTGAAGGGGAGAAACCATGGCGTCTGATCTGTTTAGCCAAGCGAACGAGGATTTTGAGAAAGCTCGTTCGCGTGGAAGAATCCAATCTGTTTTAAGCAACCTTGCCTGGAAGAATTCCGATTTGCTGAGCTTCTATGCGGTGACGGATTTGATCAAGCCGAGGAATGAGACATACCTAGGGATGCGTACGATACCAGTGAATCAGATCATTGGAAGTGAGGGCCGCTACCAAGACTTCTCCTTGGCTTTCTATCCCAAGAAAGAGTTGCTGCGAGCCCGGTGG
>JAAYQY010000329.1 GCA_012519125.1 Spirochaetales bacterium | reverse complement strand
CGGGCTGTCCTTCGTCGCCTCAGCGAATCGAGCAGCAGCAGTGCAGTCCATCATGCAGGGCTGGTCATGGACAAGGAAAAACACCAGTGCCTCTTAGACGGCAGTGAAGTCGAACTTACCGCCACGGAATTTTCCCTGCTCTACCTGCTTGCCTCCAATCCCGAGCAAGTCTTCACCCGCAACCAGATGATTACCAAGGTAAAGGGCAGCGACTATCCGGTAACCGACCGCAGCATCGATGTGCAAGTTGCCACCATCCGCCGAAAACTCGGCTCCTACGGCCAGCGAATAAAAACAGTCTGGGGCATCGGCTACACGTACAAGGGAAACTAACAACTCACTTCAGCTTTTGCAGGGTGTGATAGAGACGGGAAAAGAAGGAGTCCTCTTCCTGTATCGGTGGTGCTGTGGGCACCTTTTCCGGTACGGCAATCCCATCCTGCCTGCTCTTCACTTCCAAACGCAAGGCTTTGTCCACGACTGAGCTCTCTTCCTTTCCTTTAAGCAAGGAATCCAGGGAGCGCTGACTCTCGTCACCCAAAAGCCGAATGCTTTCCATCGCCTCCCCTTGCATGGCCAAGAGGTGGTGTTTCTCTCGCTCATCAAGGATCTTCGGGCTTTGGAAGGAGGAGAAGAGCAATAAGGCGGTAAACCGTGCCATTTTCCTGCCTCGTTCCACCCCTGCACGCTCCCAGATTGCGTAGTGCTCATCTTCTCCTTTGAGCATGAGCTTCTCTTCCCCAAAGGTTGCCAACAACAGGAGCCCCAAGGGAGTCGAGGCAGCGAGAACCTTGCGTGGAGCCTTCAACAACCCAAGACACTTCTCTTGCCCTTTCATCGTGTCACTGCGTCCCTGGTAGTAGTGAGGGTTTTTCCCTCTTTCATCCAAGAGGCAGAGCACATACTGCTTCCCCACTTCGTCGAGTCCGGCGTACCTATACGTGTTTGTTTGCATGGGTACATTCTCAAGGATTCTGGATCTTTGACCAGTTATAGAAGAAATCCATGCCTGTTGCATCACCGCATCGGTGGTGCTATGGTGGTTCTATGTCAGCATTGCTACCTGCTCTCAAGACACTGTTCAGACATAGTGAGAAGTGCATCTGCATCACCGGAAGCGGGGGAAAAACCACCGCCCTGATTGCGCTTGCCCACTCCTATGCCCTTGAAGGCAAGCGGGTGCTGGTTTCCACCACCACCAAACTCCAGCTGCCGGACCAGCGTTCCTATGCATGCGATCGCTACTTTTTTGATGACGAAGTCCTCTCCTACGCCCCACACCAAGGAGAGCAGGTTTTCTATGCGCTGAAGGGAGCGCGGAAGGCGCTTTCCCCCGGTGAGCAGACATTGGAACAACTCACAGAGCACTACGACGTACTCCTGCTGGAGGCCGATGGGGCTCGAGGGTGTGAACTGAAGCTGCACACCGAGCGCGACCCTGTCATCCCTTCTTTCACTACTGCCACCCTCGCCATTGCCTCAGTGGGTGCTTTGGGCAAACCGCTCTCCAAAGCGTGTTTCGGTTGGGAAGAAGAGGATGATCAACTCGTCACAGCCGAAACGCTGTCCTACCTCCTCAGCCACCCCCAAGGCATCTGCAAGGGAGTGCAGGGAACGTCGGTTGTACTGCTCAACCAGGCAGATACCCTATCCGACAGTCAGAAAAAAACTTTGCAGAAACTGCAATGCAAGCATACACTACTCATCGGTTCCCTTGCAAAAAACACTCTGTTCCATAAGGATTGAATCATGGAATACACCGTCATCGAAGCCGCTTCCCGTCTGAGTCGGGAGCACAAACCGTTCATCTACGCCGTCATACTGAAAACCGAAGGATCTGCCAGCCGAAACAGCGGAAGCATGGTTGTCCAGGCTGATGGGACGATGCACGGGACTATCGGTGGGGGGGAGCTGGAAGCCTACGCCCTTACCCAAGCTCTTGGTATGCTGGTAAATGGGCAGAAGCAACGCCACCTCTCGTTTGCAGTTCACCAAGGAGGGGTCCAGGCAGCAGGGATGGTGTACCTCTACCTGCTCTCCTGCACCCTTGAGGAAGAGCAGAACGCCTTCATCCGCCTGCGCCAATGGGAGGAAGCAGGACTCGACCATGTGCTTGGCTTGCAACTGCAACCTACCCCTGCCATTCTTGGTCTCTGCGAGGGAGGTGCCACCATCGGGTCTGTCCATCCTACCTTCCTTGAAGCGGCAAAAAACGTCCTGCACGAGAAGAAACCTCATTTTGTTGAAACCCCGGCTTGGACGTGCCATCTCAGCCTTCCGGTTAATCCCCACTCCTTGCTCCTGGTGGGTGGTGGGCATGTAAACCAAGCCATTGCACAGCTCGCACACTTTCTGGGAATCCCTGTCCAAGTTGTGGAAACCCGAGCAGTATTTGCTACGAAAGAGCTCTTCCCCCATGCCCGCAGCATTGTGGTGCAGCCCACGCTCAAAGAGGCGTTCGGCCAGCTGTTCACCAACCGCTATACCGCCTGCATCATCGCCAGCCATGCTTTTGACCAGGAGTCAGCACAGATGCTGCTCTCCGGCGATATCACCTATGTTGGCGTCTTGGGTTCGCGTCATAAGGCGAAGATGCTCCATGAGAAGCTCAACCTCCCTCCTGAAACACGAGAGACGCTCTTCTGCCCCATCGGGCTGGATCTCGGCAGCGAGACGCCCCAGGAGATTGCCCTCTCGGTTCTCAGTGAGGTGATGAAGGTCTTCAACAACACAAGCGGCAACTCGCTTCGCAACCAGGCTTCTCGTCTGGTAGTGGTGCGCGGTGGTGGCGATCTGGCTACCGGTGTCATCATCAGACTCCATCGGGCCGGCTATCGTGTCATCGTGCTGGAAATCGACAAACCCTCGGTGATCAGAAGAACGGTCAGTTTTGCCGAGGCAATGTTCAGCGGCGAGATTACCGTGGAAGGAGTGAGTGCAAAACGAGTTGAGTCGGTCAAACAGGCTTTTTCCGTCTTGGAAGAGGGGTTTGTCCCTATTCTCTGCGACCCTGCGGGCGCTACGCTCTCCGAGATCAACCCGATCTGCATCGTCGATGCCATCATTGCAAAACGAAATCTGGGCACCAAGATTACGGACGCACCACTTGTCATCGCCCTCGGACCTGGTTTTGAGGCAGGAAAGGATTGTGATGCTGTCATCGAGACCAAACGGGGTCATAGCTTGGGCAGAATCATCAGAAAAGGATCCGCTCTGCCCAATTCGGGCATACCCGGAATCATCGAGGGTTTTGGCGAGGAGCGGGTGCTGCACAGCGAGACATCCGGCATCTTCACCTCCTCTCTTGCCATCGGCGATCTGGTTACCAAGGGTCAGGTCATCGCCAAGGTCGGTGAAATGGAAGTCATTGCCACCATTGACGGAAAGCTGCGGGGCTTGCTGCACAACGGGCTTTCGGTTCCCCCGAAGTTCAAGATTGCCGATATCGATCCCCGCTCTGATCAGGCCGACCATACGACCATCAGCGAGAAAGCGATGGCCATTGCCGGTTCTGTTCTGGAAGTGTTGGATGGGTTTCTGCACAACTGCTGATACAAACCATTGCTTTTTTTCTAAAACAATGGATTTTTGCATCATGCTGCGGTAGAATGCTGCCATGCAACAACGTATCTATTTGGACAATGCCGCCACATCCTACCCGAAAGCACCTGCTGTTGCCGAGGTGATGGCATCGTATTTGTTGAACAATGGGGCAAACCTGGGAAGAGGAAGCTATGAAAGCGGCTATGCTGTTATGGAACAGGTGCAGGGTGTCAGAAAGCAGCTTGCAGATCTCTTCGGAGCCAGCGATGCACGTCTGGTGACATTCAGCCTGAACGTCACGCACGCCCTGAATTTCTTCATCACCGGCATGCTCAATCCCGACGACCATGTGCTGATCAGTGGCATGGAGCACAATGCCGTGGTGCGGGCACTCGTATTGCACGGCATCAGCTATAGCATCATACCCTGTGATGAGATAGGAAGAGTTCGCACTGAACTGCTGCCCACGCTGGTCACCAGCAAGACAAAGGCCTTGATCATCACCAGTGCTTCCAATGTCACCGGAACCATCCAGCCGGTGACCGAGTTGGGCAAGCTCGCCCACCAGTACGGGCTGCTGGTCTGCATCGATACCGCCCAAGGCTCTCCTACCGTGGAGTGCAAGCTGGAGAGGGAGTGCATCGACGCCATTGCCTTTACCGGTCACAAGGGTCTGCTCGGTCCCACCGGTACGGGAGGTCTGGTGCTCAGTGAGCTGGTATCAGAGCGCATCAGGCCGATGCTAGGAGGGGGAACAGGAAGCTTTAGCGACCAGCTGACCATGAGCCCAACCTTTCCCGATCGCCTTGAGGCAGGAACCCAGAATATTGTCGGCATCCTGGGCCTTGGCAAAGCGCTGGAATTTGACCAAGGAGAGCAGGCCAAGAGGATGACCGACCGCTTGCTGCACTACCTGAGAGAGGAAAAGAGGGTACGGATCATCGGTTCCAAACACATCGAGGACCGTACCGCCACCATCAGCATCGACGTGCCGAATGCCGACAATGCACACGTTGCCTTTGCACTCAGCCAAGAGTGGGGAATCGAAACACGGGTGGGCCTTCACTGCGCCCCCCTTGCCCATACGAGCATGCACACCCTGCACACAGGGACTGTCAGATTCTCACCCGGGTATGCAACTACCGAGGATGAGATCGATGTGACCATCGGCGCACTGCAGACAGTGCTTTCCCGTACATAAGGATTGAGATATGGACCATACAGAGTATTATCAGACACTGCTTGAAACACTGAAACGAGCTGATGTGCTGCGACGCACCGCTCTCAGTGATCCCGATGTAGGAAAGGAAGCCATCTTTGCAAACGGGCAACTGCTTGCAGCCACTGATGGGACGGACATTCCCTTTTTTGGCGAACAGGTTCTGCAAGAGACCTTGGGCTGCGAGGTGCAGCTGGTCATCTTCGGTGGTGGGCACATCGGCCTTGAGCTGTATCACATGGGAGTCAGGCTGGGACACTCCATCACCATCATCGATGACAGGCAGGAGTACTGCAACGCAGAACGGTTTCCCCAGGCACGCTGCCTGTGCACTGCGTATGAAGAGCTGTTCACTGTCGAACAACCCTGGATACGCCCTTACTTCATCATCACGACCCGTGGCCACGCCTATGATGAGCTCTGCCTGCGCCACACCCTTGGCCTTCCCCACTCCTACATCGGCATGATCGGGAGCAGATCCAAGATAGTAAAGACCTTTTCCAATCTCACCCGGGATGGATTCACCCAAGAGCAGCTATCTGGTGTGCACGCCCCGATAGGCTTGGACATCAATGCGGTCACTGCAAGTGAGATAGCCCTTGCAATCCTCGGCCAGATCATAGCGCATTACCGCCTCAGCAAGAGCAGTGTCCGCCTCGACCAGCAGATCCTGCTTCGTCAGGCAACAGGGGAAAGCCATATCCTTGCCAGAATTGTGGCAAAGAGAGGCTCGGCTCCGTGCGAGATCGGTTTTCAGTTGGTCCGCTTCTCAGATGGCTCGCTTGCAGGAACGGTGGGCGGCGGAGTCATTGAGGCACAAGTCATACGCGCGCTCCACCACATGG
>JAAYQY010000328.1 GCA_012519125.1 Spirochaetales bacterium | reverse complement strand
CCTTCGTCGTCAGCGGAGGTTCTGGTGATCCGCTCAATTCCACCCTTGTCTATGCCCTCTATCTCTACCAACGAGCCTTCAAGTACTACGACATGGGCTACAGCAGCGCCATGGCCTGGGTACTGGTCCTCATCATCGGTTTGATGACCGGCATCGTCTTCAAGACCAGCAGCAGCTGGGTCTTCTACGAAGCGAAGGAGGGCAAATAAGATGACGAAGAGGAAAATCAAACACCTTCTTGGACAAGCTGCTTTCCACCTGGTGGTCATTCTGCTTGCATATGTGATGCTCTACCCGATCCTCTGGATGGTCTCGAACTCATTCAAGGAAACAGCTGACATCTTCAATACCACCTCACTCATACCCAAGACCTTCCGTTTCGACAATTATGCGCGAGGCTGGAGATTCAACAACTCGGTGACCTTCACCACCTTCTTCTACAACTCGTTCTACTACACCGTTCTTTCCACTCTCGGTGCGGTTCTTGCCTCATCACTCGTTGCATACGGATTTGCCAGGGTACCTTTCAGGGGAAGGGCGTTCTGGTATGGGTGCATGTTCATGACCATGATGATTCCCTACCAAGTGGTCATGGTCCCGCAATTCATCATCTTCCACAAGCTGGGGTGGATCAACAGCTTCAAACCCCTGATCATCCCCCAGTTTGCCGGTCTGCCCTTCTTCATCTTCCTGATGGTGCAGTTCATCCGCCAAATTCCCTATGAGCTTGACGATTCGGCAAAGATAGACGGATGCAACCGCTTCTCCGTCTTCACCAGGATTCTCTTTCCCCTGATCAAACCTGCTGTGATCACCAGCACCATCTTCAGCTTCTACTGGCGATGGGATGACTTCTTGGGACCTCTTCTCTTCCTGAACAAGCCAAGGCTGTTCACGGTCAGCCTCGCACTGAGAATGTTCAGCGACCCCATGACGAGCACCGACTGGTCGGCAATCTTTGCCATGGGGACACTCAGCCTGTTGCCGGTACTGGTCATCTTCCTGATCTTCCAGAAGTACATCGTACAAGGCTTGGTGACCACCGGTCTCAAGGGTTAGGAGAGCTTGGCCCGCTCACACAGGGCCAGCAGGATGATGCCGATTCCGTGGGTATCATCCAAGCGCGGAAGCAGCTGTTGGGCATAGTAGTGTTTCGAGCAGGAGAATTCTGATCCCCTACAGACTCCCCAGACATGGCCATCGATATCGATGGCCTTTGTCTTAAGTGCTTCGCAGGCCTTGATGCAGGCCTCCCGATACGGCCCAGCCTCTTCATACCAACCACTACGGACACCACGGGAGAATGCACAGGCAAACATGGCGGTACAGGAGCTCTCTTGGTATGAGTGAGGGTAATTGAGTACCTGATGGAACATCCCCTCCTCATCCTGAAGACGCACATAGCCCTCGCTGAGCTTACCGAAGAACTCCAGCAAGGCTGAGCGCTTCGGATGTTTAGGATCGAGAACCATCAATAGTTCAGAGAGGCTGAACAGAACCCATCCATTTCCCCTTCCCCAAGGAATGCCGGTGGAGAGGTTTCGGTCAAAGTCATAGACATGACTCATCAACTGTTCCTCATCCATGTACAGGTATTTGGAAAACCCGAAAAACTGATGTGCTGCATCATCCAGGTGGGCAGCATCTGCACTGTAGCGGGCATAGCGGCAGAGGAAGGGAACCGACATGTACAGATCATCGATCCACATGGTATTCTCATGGAACTCATGCATCAGGCCGGTACGGAAGAACGTGCCATCGCTGAGGCGAGGCTGGGTCTTTGAGATGTAGTGCCCAACCACCTCAATAAGCGGTTCATAGCCGACCAACTCATGGTCTTTGGCAACCTCCAGCAACGTGGAGGCAAAGCTGCCGCAGTCATCCAGGCTATCGAGGCTGGTCATCAGATGATGGACTGCCGTGGCACCCCCGAGGGTCTGCTTGTCCCACATGCCATAGGCATAGGTGTCGATGCTTGCCTGGATATGCTGTACAAGATAGTGATGGATCTGGTAAGACAGCTGTTCATCAACTGTCTTGAGCATCCGCTCACTTTCGGCCAAGCCATACAGGGTCACCCCCAGCGGATAATTCCAGTGCCCGAAGAGTGGGTTTTCGTTGTAGATCCTCAGATAGGCTGCCTCACCTTCCAGATGCCAGAAATCCAGAGCACCAGAAGAGGTTTCGAACGGCTTGAGGTATTGGATGGGAAATTCCTTGGGATGCTCATCAAACGGACCGGCCAACAAGAAGGGATACGGGCTTTCCGTCCCCAAAACAGGATTGTACAGCTTCACCACTTCATCGGTTTTGGCGTCCTGAATGCTGAGCACACATGGCTTGCCGGTTTTGGCATAGAGGATGAGTTGGTGTTCACCGCCTGAGAGCTCAACACTCTCCTGCATGATCTGAACACCATCCACCAACAGCTCTGCGTTGCTTTCAATGGTGCACCAAGTGCTCTCCTTCAAAGCAAGCGAGGTAGTCATCACCACGTACGATCCCTCATGGGCCGACGGAAAGACCTGTGCAAGATCCACCTCATTGCCCTCCCTTGCAAAAGGCTGTGGGCTCCATGCGAGGCTTTCCAGGCTCTGTGCATCCAGTGTTTCGGGAACTTCGGCAAGCGCATGCGAGTACCAAACACCCTCACTCTCTTGCATCGGCGAGGGCATCAGAAAGTAGTAGTCTAGCTTTCCCACCCAGGTACCGAACTCACAACCAAAGCCACCGCTGGTATGCTCACACACCAACACAAGGTCATTGGTACCCTCTTGCAGCTCAAGGTCGAAGATCTGCTTGGAACGGTAGCGCTCACTGAAGATGTCACTCGAACCGGCAAGCTTGCCGTTGACGAAAATCCTGACGGGGCCGAACGGGATGAGGGCAAAGCGAAGACTCATCGCCTCACCTGCAGTATAGGTTCCCCAAATGCAGGAAAAGCTTCCCAGCTCTGCCTCGGGCAGCAAGAGCTTGAGGTCTGCCAGATAGCGATAATTCTCCCGCCGGTAGATGCCTCCCTTGAAAAAAGGTCGGTAGGTATAACTGCCCTGTCCGTGCTTGGAAAGGTAGCGTCTGATGATTGCCTGTGCTGATTGCACCTCAGTTGCCTGGGCCATGCTTTTTGATCTGTCCATTCGCTCAGTATCCTATCACTCTACCGACCATGCAAGCACAAAGCTGGGATTGCCCACACTTTTATGCAGCAGACACTTGCCAAAAAGGAAAAGATACAGTACGTTAGTCATCGTTAACTTACAGGAGGGATCGATGCATACACAGCGTCAGGCAGAACTGATTGAAGCAGCCATCAAGCTCACCGCTACAGATGGCATCCAAAAACTTACCATCCGCAACGTTGCAGCTGCCATCGGGGTGAGTGAGGCAGCAGTATACAGGCACTTTGCAAGCAAGCATGACCTGTTGCTGGCGATCATTGACCATTTGGATACCCTACTTGCTCCACAGTTTGCCACCCTGTTCACCCGTAACGGCTCGTATGCTGATTCTCTGACCCAGTTCCTGTCCAACCTCTTCAGCCTGCTTGAACACAATGCTGCATTCTCCCTGATGCTCTTTGCAGAGGAAACATTCAACGTCGACATCGAGCTCAAGCCTGAGCTGAACACCTTGCTGGGCAAAAACCTCCAGCAGATCACCCGGTTTTATGAGCGGGCAATGGAACAAGGGCGATGTCGCACGGATCTTGGGGCAGCACAACTCGCCCTTATCACCTTCGGAACCATCAGACTTTCTGTCTCCCGGTGGCATCTGGCCACCGATGCATCATCCTTGTACTCGCAAGCAGGGGTGATTGGAGATACTCTTATCACCCTGTTCTCCCTGCACTAACCGAGTCATTGCCTCATCCCCACGGAGGAAAAAAGTTGCAATCATTATGTAAGTAAACGTTAACTATTGGAGGAATTATGCATTTTTTTACTGCCTTGGCAAAGCGACCGCTCATCCTGATGTTGCTGTTGCTCTCTCTCACCACACTCTTCGTGCTCTCCATTGCGCAGAACGCGGATCTTGAGACAGATCTGGACGAGTACATGCCCAAAACACATCCTGCGTTCGTCGCTAGTGACGAGGCACAGGAGCTTTTTGGCATCCATGATGCAATACTCATCGTGGTGGAGCATCCGAGTGGCATCTACAACCAGCAGACGCTGGAAAAGATTGATGCAATCACGAGGGGGCTTACTGAGGAATTCGATGCCTTCAGCTCGGTCACCAGTCTCACGACCGCCGACAACATCAAGAGTTCTGATGGCTTTTTGGAAGTTGAGCCCTTCTTTTCCGGAAAAACCGATGAAGCTGCAATTGCCAAAATACAGACCGAAGTACAGGCAAACTCCATGATATATGGACGCAATGTCAGCAAGGATGGGACAGCAACACTCATCATCGCCGAGCTCACCGAAGATGCAGACTCCAAAGCATTGCAGGAGGAACTGAAGTCCTGGATCGGTCAATGGGAGGGACCTGAACGAGTACTCATGGCCGGTCGCCCCGTGATAGAGGGATCTTTGGCGGAACTGGGTCCAAAGGACATGGCCATCATGTTTCCGCTGGTCATCGTTACCATGATCATCCTGCTCTATCTCCTGTTGCGCTCGGTGCGTGACACCGCTCTCAATATGGTCATCGTCCTGTTCGGCACCCTGCTCTCCTTTGGTCTGATGACGATGCTGGGAGTACCCATCTATGCCGTTGATACGATGATACCCGTCATGCTGATCGCCATTGGGGTGGCCTATGGCATCCATATGCACAACACCATCCACCACCTGATGGAAGAGAATCCGGACATCACCAAGCAGGAGCTTGCCGAACGATCAGTAAAGCTGATGATCCGTCCGATCATCATGACTGCCCTCACCACAGCCATCGGCTTTGTTGCCTTGATGAGCAGCGAGGTGCTTCCTGTGCGCTATTTCGGGCTGTTTGCCGCTATCGGCGTGCTGGGGGAGATGGTGCTGGCACTGTTGCTCTTCCCTGCCTCCATCCACCTCTTGGGCAAGCCTGTCTACCGATCGGCCAAAAAGTCCTTGGGCAAACCAGCCTACTCGGCTCACCTCAAGGCGTTGGTGGTTGGACACCCCAAGCTCATCACCCTGGTGAGCTTGCTTGTCCTGCTGATCGGCATCTGGGGTACTACCAAGGTGTGGATCGACACCAGCTTTCTCGCGAATTTCGAAGAGGACAGTTCCATCGTCCAGATTGACGAACTGGTGAATGAGAAATTTGGGGGGACTTCCACCCTGAACATCATTCTCAGCTCAGACCAAGTCGACCGCTTCAAGGATCCCGAACTGCTCAAGACCATGGATGCCTTGCAACAGGAGTTGGAAGCCAATCCGATGGTAGGCAACACGCTCTCCCTTGCAACCTTCATCAAGCAGATGAACCAGGTCATGCTTGAGCATGAGGAGGGCAGCCACAGCATCCCCGATTCCCAGGAGATGATCAGCCAGTACCTGCTGCTCTACGAGTTCTCCGGTGACCCGGAATCGCTTACCCAGGTTATCGATTACGAGTACACGAGTGCAAACATCACCGTACAGCTGAAGAGTGACAGTTCCGCTGTCCTGAAACAGATCATAGAAGTGATCGACACCTATCTCCCCACTCTCGAGGAGCAGGACGTCTTTCTTGGGTATGCAGGCAGCGGATACAAGGCTTTTGTATTCAGCGAACTCTTGCTCGAGGGGCAGATT